>NZ_JBFULQ010000166.1:0-11005 GCF_054049815.1 Mesorhizobium sp. P5_C1
GGTATGCCGCGCGTCCCCAGGATCAGAATGGCAGGCGTCTCTGGTTTCATGGCCGCTGGCACTTTCGGAACTTTATATATTAGCGATTGCTGCATCATCAAAATCGGATGGGCAACTTCCATGCCATCCGACGATTTCGGCGTTCGGGCGGATGATCATCGCGCGGGGTTGTAAAAAAACTGTATTGAACCCCGTGGTTGTTTCATTATCGGTCAACCCTTCTGTGCGTATCTGTGTCGAAACGAGGCATTGCCAGGGATTGGGCGTCCGCCAGTCGGGCGGATCAATCAGGCATGGTTCTTGCGAAAAGGTTCCCGCATTCCAGCGCCTGGTGCGATGGCTGCGGCACCTGGCGGGATACAAAGATGCGGATTGCCTGCGTTCATCAGGGCTATGAACTCTATGGTTCCGACCGCAGCTTCGCGGAGAGCGTTGCTGCGCTGCGCGCCGCGTTTCCGTCCGCCGACATTGAGGTGGTGCTGCCGCGCAGCGGGCCGATCGTGCAGATCCTGGAACACCATGCCAGCCGCATCGTCTTCGAGCCACTCTGGGTGCTGAGGCGCCAGGCCATCCTGCGGCTGGCGACGGTCGAGATGGCGCGATTGCCGATGGCCGTGCTTCGGGCATGGCGGCGCCTCCGGGATTGCGATCTCACCTACGTCAACACCTCGATCGTGGCCGACTATGCGCTGGCCGCGCGCCTTCTCCCCGACAAGGCCATCCTGCATATCCACGAGATCCCCGAAGGCGTCATGCGCAAGATACTCGTCGGCCTGATGCGCTGGAGCCATGCGGATCTCATCTTCAACTCGCGCGCGACGCGCGCCGCATTCGGCGATCCCAAGGTCTCGCGCACGCATGTCGTCTACAACGGTGTCGCTGGGCCGGCGGCGGCCGAGCCAATGACTTATGACGGCAAGCGCCCTTTGCGGGTGCTGCTGCTCGGCCGCGTCAACAGGATCAAGGGCCAGGAGATTCTGCTCCAGGCGATCGCTTCGATGTCACCGGAATTGCGGTCGAGGATCGAGGTGCGGCTGGTCGGCGGCGCCTTCGAAAGCGTAGAGCGCGAACGCGCGCTAGCCGAACTGGTCGAAAGCATGGGCCTGGCCGAACGGGTCAGCGTGTTGCCGGTCGTAACGGACCCCTCGGCGCATTACCGCTGGGCCGACATCGTCACCGTGCCGTCGCGGCGTCCCGAATCGCTGGGGCGCGTCGCCATCGAGGCGATGGCCTATGGCCGGCCGCCGCTGGTGTCTGCCATCGGCGGCCTGGTGGAGGTGGTCAGCGATGGCGAGACCGGCTGGCATGTTCCGCCCGGCGACCCGGTCGCCCTGGCCGACACATTGCGGGAGATCGTCCTGCGGCCAGATGCCTGGCGTGGGTTCGTCGCCGCGGGACGGTTGCGATACGAGGAGATTTTCAGCGAGCCGGTGGCGGCGGCGGCGATCGCGGCGATCGCTACCGACAAGTTGAGGGCGGCGCTGGCGAAGCCTGGCCGGGCGCATGCCGCCCGCGAAGCGGAGACCAGTCCGTGAAGTTCGTGTTTCCAGGCCATCTGCTGCGGCGCCTTGTGCTGATGATCGGTGGCGAGGCCATACAGAGCGGCTTTCACTTCGCGCTGAACATCACCCTGCTGCACGAGCTGTCGGCGGAAGGCTACGGCATCTTCGCCATCGCGATGGTGATGGGGGGCGTTGGCCTGTCCTACATCAGATCACTGACCGCCGTCCCGGCCAGCATTTGGATGGGCAAGAGCACCAACAGGGCCGGCGTCGACGCGCACGACGTGACGTTTGGAGGGGCGGCGGTGGTCGTCGCGTCGATCATGGGCGCGGCGACCGCGCTGCTGATGCTGCTGTGGGGTGACGCGGGCAGTATCGCCGCTGGTTGCTTCGTCGGGGCGTGGTCGCTGCGCAGCCATATGCGCACGGCATTCTTCGCGCGCCGCCAACAGATGGTGGTCAGCATAAGCGATTTCGCCTTCACCGTTGCCGGTGCCGCAATGGCCGCGCTGGCGATCTGGACGGCGCCGAACGTGCTGCAAATGGTGTTCTATGCCCTTGCAGCGGCCAATGTGATCGGCATAGCGGTGCTTGCTCGCCTGGCGCCCCGTCCGCTTCGCGTCAGTTTCCGAGCGCCCGTGCGGCGACGCTATGCCAGGCTCTGGCGCCAACTGCGCTGGTCGGGATTCAGTGCGACGACCACCAACATCCAGGGTCAGTGCCTGGCGCTGCTGGTCGCGGGTATTGCCGGTCCTGCGGCCTATGCGCCCATCGCGGCGGTCATCGTCCTGTTTGCCCCACTGCGCATCGTCAGCCTGGCCTTTGTGAACATGCTGCAGCCCGAGCTTGCGAAGATGATGGGGAACAATGAAGTCAGGCGCGTGTGGATGCATGCCAAGCTATGGTCGCTTGTCATGGGACTCGGAAGCCTGGTTTACGGAGCCTGCATCCTGTTTGTCCTGCCGACGATAAAATCCCAGTCGCTCGCGGGAGCTTCGGTCAGCGTCATTGGCCTTCTCGCCGTGGCGAACTTCGTACCGATCATGCTCTACATCATGCCGCGCATCGTCCTCGAGATACTCGGCGAATTCCGGGTCGTGGCGTTCATCACAACGGCTGGCGCGGTCGTTGGTCTGGTCTTGATCGCAATCCTGCTCGCTATCGCTTCCCCGTCATGGTCGCTCGCAGGTGCCGCGGTCTCCGAGACCGTCGTGCTCGTGGCCTCATGGTATTTCGCACACCGCCACATACTCGCGCTTGAGGGCGCGGACGGCCGGCATGACAGCCAGCCGAAATCGTGGCGACGCACCGAACCCGCCCCGCTCGCCACGGGAAAAAGGTAGGAGATGGACGTGTCGATCCAGACGTTGACGACTGCGCCGCCCGATGCGCCGATAGCTGGAGCGCCAATCCCGGCCGGGCAAGCTATCGATGCTTCCCAAAGCATCGCGGCGGGAACCTACACGGCGCGGCTGCACACCAGTCTCGAGGCCGTCAAGCCGCTCTGGCTTCAATGCCAGGCGAATGGGACGTGCTCCGCCCATCAGCTCCATGCATGGGTCGAGGGGATCGTCAAACGGCTGGTGCCAGACGGCGCAGAGCTGCTCATCGTCGAGGTGACCGACGCCGGGACCGGCGAATTCAAGATGCTGGTGCCGCTGATGCGGCGATCGAGGCTCGGGCATCGGGTCATCGAATGGCTGAGCTGCGGCGTCTGCGATTATTCAGCGCCGCTTCTCTCGGACAGGAACCAGTGGACCCCGCAGGCCGCCGAAGCGGCGTGGGCGGCGGTCCGATCCATCCTGCCGCGCACGGACCGCATCCATATCACGGGAATTCCACGGCAGGTCTATGGAGTGGCCAATCCACTGGCGCTGCTGGCGGTCGCGCAAGAATCCAGCCTGATCACATCCGGCCTCGTGCTGGATGGCGACCCGGCGACCCTTATCAAGCGCCATGGCAGACCGTCCTTCGTCAAAACCTACTACAAGGACTGGCGCCGGCTCGAACGGCACGGCACCGTGGATATGATCGAGGCCAACACGCCGGCCTTGATAGAGCTTGTCTTCGGCGCCCTGGTCGAGATGCGGCTCAAGCGGTTTCGCCAACTTGGGCGTTTCGATCTCCTGGCGCAGCCGGCGGTTGTCGATTTCTACCGAAACGCAGCGCTCCAGGGCCTGTCCGACGGATCGGTGCGGATCTTCGGACTGCGGGTCGGCGAGGATTGGGTCTCTGTCCAGTATATGCTGGTCCGGCAAGGCACATTGCATGCCCTGCTGATCGGAATGGACCTGGAGGTGGTGCCCAACGCCTCACCGGGCCTGGGGCTCATGGGCGAACTGATGGCGTGGGGACTGCGGCAGGGGTTCGACTATTTCGACCTATCGGTGGGCAGCCAGCCCTACAAGGAACAGTTCGGCGCCGTGAGTTCGGTTTTGGCCAAGATCGACGAAACGCTGACGCCGCTCGGCAAGGGCGTAGCAGCCGTCGCTTCGCTTCGCGATCGGGCCGAGCTTTTCGTACGGTCTCATCCGCGGCTGCTCAAGACCGCCCAGGGCGTGGTGCGTGGCTTGCGAAGGTCGAAGGGCTGAGGGCGGCCGCATTTCGCGCTTGATCCATACCAAAGAGGGTCGCGCTGATGCGCCTGTCTGGTCTGGAAGAACGCGGGTGGAGGGGTCCATGCGGCTGAAAACAGGATCGCCGGCGACCGCATCCGATCGCGGCGGGAGAAAGGTGGGAGGCAGATATGTCGAGCCAGGCAATGCGGATGGCACCGATATCGGCGGCGCAGGCTTCTGCTCCCGCTGCCAGTGCCGATACCGCCGAACGTGTGTATACGGCGCGGCTGCACACCAGCCTCGAGGCGGTCAAGCCGCTTTGGCTGGAGTGGCAGGCCAATGGCATCTGCACCGCCCATCAGCATTACGCTTGGGCCGAAGGGATCGCTACGCGGCTGATGCCCAAGAGTGCGGAACTGCTCGTCGTCGAGGTGAGCGACGCCGCGACCGGCGAGCCCAGAATGCTGGTGCCGCTGATGCGGCGCCGGGCCTACCGCCACTATGTGGTCGAATGGCTGAGCTGCGGCGTCTGCGACTATTCCGCGCCGCTGCTGGCGGATGCCAGCCCGTGGACCAGGCAGGGCGCTGAAGCCGCCTGGGCGGCCGTGTGTTCGGTGCTGCCGCCGGTGGATCGCATCCACATCGCCGGTATCCCGCAACAGGTCTTTGGCGTGGCCAATCCGCTGGCCCTGCTTTCGGCGACGCGCGATTCCATCCAGGTCGCCTCGGGCCTCGTCTTGCACGGCGAACCCGAGGATCTCATCAAGCGCATCTGCAGGCCGTCCTTCGCCAAGGACTTCCGCAAGCACTGCCGCCGCTTTGAACAACTGGGCGGCCTCAGCTTGGTAGAGGCCGACACGCCCGCCCTGACGGAGGAGCTCTTCGGCACGCTGCTTGAGCTGCGGCTGAAGCGCTTTCGCGAGCTTGCGCGCTTCGATCTCCTGACGCAGCAATCGGCCGTCGACTTCTACCGGAACGCGGCCCTCCAGGGCCTGTCCGACGGATCGGTGCGGCTCTTTGGACTGCGCGTCGGACAAGCCTGGCTTGCCTCCATGCTCGTGCTGGCCAGAAAAGGCACTCTTCATGGCATCCTGCTTGCGATCGACAAGGATGCGGTCGCCAACGTGTCACCCGGCCTGACGACGATTGCCAAGCTGATGATGTGGGGGCGCGAGCGGGGATTCGATTACTTCGACCTGTCGGTCGGCGGTCAGGGCTACAAGGAACATATTGGTGCCGCGAATTCGGTTCTGTCCGAGATCTGCGAACCGATGACACTGCGGGGCAGGGGGGCGAATGCCGCCATCCTGTTTCGCAGCCGGGCCGAGCGTTACGTGCGCACGAGACCACAGCTGCTCAAGACCATCCAAGGCATGGCGCGCCGCCTGCGGCGAATGAAGGACTAAAGGCGGTTCTCCGGGCGAGGGTTCGAGCGGTCCCGCCTCCGGCAGCAGGCAGCCCGACTTGATGTCTTGATTCAAGCCGGGGTCCGAGCACCTTCAATAGTTTGGTCAAATTTTAACCGAACTGCAATCTGTAGGGTCTATTAGATGCGAGAGGGATTAGAAGACAGGAATAATATGCAAAAATTATTTTCCCGTTTCATCCGCGACGAATCCGGCGCGACCGCCATCGAGTATGGCCTGATCGCCGCCTTGATCGCACTCGCCATCATCGCCGGCGCCGGCGCGCTCGGCAATGCGGTCAACACCAAATTCAAGGTGATCGGCAACGCGGTCAACAGCAGCGGGTCGTAAGCCTCGGGCCTGGTTAGTCTCCGCGAAATTGACAGGACGGCGGGTCTCCGTCATCCTTAACTCCAGTCGCCAGGCTGCGGACCGCGGCCATGTGGGTGTCGAGGCGACCGAGGGCAGCGTCATGTTCAGTCCCGTCATCGGCCAGAATGCAAAGCGCTCCGCGGTGCGCAAGGCGCTCGACCGCCACAAGGTCTACATCACCGCGCAGAGTTTTTCGGCCGGCGCCTACCAGGCGCGCGTGCTGGTCGATGGCGAAGCCTACTGGGTCGACGAATTCCGGCTCGCCCAACTGCAGCAAGGCCTGTCGCCGGCCGAGCTCGAGTTGACGCCGGCCACCGACGATTGAGGGCGTGAGACTCAAAAGCAGCGCTCTGTCGGGACGCTTGTACTTGGTTGCTGCGTTTCGATCCATGCTATGACAACCCCACCCAAGCTCAAAGCCTATCGCGCCAAGCGCGAATTCTCGAAAACGCCGGAACCCGCCGGCGGGCTCGTCGCCGGCGAAGGCAACCGCTTCGTCGTCCATAAGCATCACGCCACCGCCGATCACTATGATCTCAGGCTGCAGGTCGGCGGCGTGCTGAAGAGCTGGGCGGTGCCGCGTGGGCCGTCACTCAATCCGGCAGACAAGCGGCTGGCGGTCGAGACCGAGGATCATCCGCTGGAATATATCGACTTCGAGGGCGTCATCCCCGAGGGCGAATATGGCGGCGGTCCAATGATCGTCTGGGACACTGGCAGCTGGGCACCGATGGACGATGTCGAGAAGAGCCTGCGGACCGGCGCCTTCAAGTTTCGGCTGGCCGGTGAGAAGCTGAATGGCGGCTGGATGCTGACCAAGCTCAAACCAAAACCCGGCGAGGACGAGAACAAGAAGAACTGGCTACTGTTCAAGGAGCGCGACCTTGCCGCCGACACCGCGCTCGACATCCTGGAAGCGCGGCCGGAAAGCGTGAAGTCCGGCAAGCGCATCGAGGAGCTGGCGGCGCCCGCGAAGCCGGCGGCCAAGCCCAAGCCGGGTTCGCTGAAGCCGGGCACGCTGCCGGGCGCATTCAAGGCGCCGGCACTCAGCCGCATCGAGCCGCAACTGGCGACGCAGGTGCCAAAGCCGCCCGATGGCGAGGACACCAGAGAGGTCTGGCTGCACGAGATCAAATTCGACGGCTACCGCACCATGGCGCATCTCGCGGACGGCGTGGTCAGGCTGATCACCCGCGGCGGCATCGACTGGACGAAGCGCTATGGCGACCTGCCACAGGCTTTCGCCAAACTGCCGTGCCGCGACGCCATCATCGACGGCGAGATCGTCGTGCTCGATGCCAAGGGCATCAGCCGCTTCGCGCTGTTGCAGGAGGCGCTGGCCGGAGGCGCCGGCAGCAGACTGCATTTCTATGCCTTCGATCTGCTTCATCTCGACGGCTGGGACCTGACCAAGGCGCCGCTGGTCCGGCGCAAGGCGCTGCTGGCACAGATGTTGTCCGGCCTCGGCGCCAATTCCGCCATCCAGTTCTCCGACCATGTCGAAGGCTCGGGCCAGGGGCTCTACGATCAGGCGTCGGAACTCGGGCTGGAAGGCGTCGTCTCCAAGCGCGCCTCCGCGACCTACCAGAGCGGCCGCACCAAAAGCTGGACCAAGACCAAGGCGCTCCAGACCGACGACTTCGTCATCGCCGGCTACACTGTCTCGGATGCCGCCGAGGGGCTGGCAGCACTCGGGCTTGCCGAGTTCGAGGACGGCGAACTGCACTATCGCGGCAAGGTCGGCACCGGCTTCGATACCGGGACCGCTGCCGAATTGCTGGCCAGGCTGGAGCCGCTCACATCGGGCGCGACGGCGCCTGAAGGGGTGCCGCGCGAGATCATGCGCGAGATGCACTGGGTGCGGCCGCTGTTTTCGGCCCATATCCACTATGCCAACCGCACCGCGGACAATGCGCTGCGCCACGCGGTGTTTCGCGGCTTGAGGGATGTCGGCCTGTCGACGCCGGTGTCGGCCAAGCGCAAGCGGCTGATCTCGGAGGCCGACCTCGCCACCATCTGGGTGACCAACCCGACGCGGCGGCTGTTCGGCAAGACCGGGCCGACCAAGCTCGACATCGCCGTCTACTACGCGCTGGTCGGCGACTTCATGCTGCCGCACATTCTGGGCCGGCCGGTGTCGCTGGTGCGCTGCCCGACCGGCCTGCCTAAGGACTGCTTCTTCCAGCGCCATGCCTTCACCGGCATGCCGCCCTCGGTGGTGACCTTCGAGGCGACCAATTCCGAGGGCGAGACAAAGTCCTATCTCTCGGTCGAAGGCGCCAAGGGCTATCTGGCGCTGGCGCAGTTCGGCGTCGTCGAATTCCACACCTGGGGCACGCATCGCACCAGTCTCGACAAGCCCGACCAGATCGTCTTCGACCTCGACCCGGGCGAGGGGATTTCGTGGCGCGAGGTGGTCGAGGCGGCGGTGCATATCAAGGGTGAGCTCGAGGGGCTGGGGCTGGTGCCCTTCGCCAAGACCTCGGGCGGCAGCGGCATCCACATCACCGTGCCGGTGACGGGCAAGCAGAACTGGAAGAAGCTGCACCAGGCGACCAGCGCCATCGCCACGCATCTTGCGGCAACCGCCCCCGACACCTTCACCACCACCATGGGCAAGGACAACCGCAAGAAGCGCATCTTCATCGACTATCATCGCAACGCGCGCGGCCACACCTCGGCCGCTCCTTATTCGCTGCGGGCCCGCACCAATCTGCCGGCCTCGACACCGGTGAGCTGGGCGGATCTGGAGTCGATCGATGCACCGCAGGATCTGAACTATTCCTCGCTGCCGGGGCTCTTGGCGACATCCGGCGATCCATGGGCGGAGATCGATGAGTTCGCGCGGGATTTGCCCCTTCCGAAGTTGGGTTCCTCGCGCCCATGAAACGGGGGCGAGGCACCCAAGTCCATCGACGGTCCCGACAATTTGAATTATTCTCCGCCCTCGACCCTGTGCCGACCTAAAAGATTTCGTCAGGGATTTGCCTGTATTGTGCGGGGTCGGTGTAGGATTTCAGTGGCGTCGCTCGTCCTTCGACGAACAGCGCTGCACAGGTGTGACAGTGCATGGCCGCGTAGGAGTGTTTCATGGCGCCCAGGGCAAGTTGGAAAGGTTACCTCAAGCTCAGCCTCGTCAGCTGTCCGGTGCGGCTATACCCCGCCACCAGCGCGAGCGAACGCATCAGTTTCAACCAGCTGCACAAGAAGACCCACAACCGCATCAACATGAAGCCGGTCGATCCGGAACTGGGGTTGGTCGAGCGTTCGGATCTKGTCAAGGGCTACGAATACGAGGACAAGCAGTACATCATCATCGATGACGCAGACCTCGACGCGGTGCGCATCGAGTCCAACCACACGATGAACATCGAGGCTTTTGTCGACGAGGGCGAGGTCGACGTCATCTATCAGGACGCGCCCTATTACCTCGCGCCCGACGGCGCGATGGCGGAGGAAACCTTCGCGGTGCTGCGCGAAGCGATGCGCAAATCCGGCAAGCTGGCGATCGCACGGCTGGTGCTGTCCAGCCGCGAGCGCGTGGTCACGATCGGCGCGCGCGAGAACGGCATGTTCGTGTGTACCTTGAGAAACCCGAACGAAGTGCGTGGAACAGCTGAGTATTTCGGCAACATTCCGGCCGGAAAACCCGATGCGGAAATGCTGCAGCTGGCCGAGGCGCTGATCAAGCAGAAGGAAACCACCTTCGATCCGAAGAACTATGAGGATCGCTACGAGATCGCACTGATGGCGATGATTCGCGAGAAGCTGAAGGGCCACAAGCCGATCATTGCAGCCGCCCCCGAGCGCGGCAATGTCATCAATTTGATGGACGCGCTGAAGGCCAGCCTGTCGCAGTCGAAGCCGCCGGCCAAGTCGAAGAGCAAGGCCGACGAGGTCGCCAAGCCGGCGGCCAAGGTCAAGGCGGCAGCGGGCGGTGCTGTTGAAAATCCGCTGAAGGCCAATCTGCTGAAGGCGGTCGGCAAGAGCAAGAAATGACGGCACAGGCCGGTTTGGTCCCGGGGGCCGTCTTCGGCACAATCGGCGCGCTGGCGGCGTTTCCGCTCAGGCTGGCGGCACGCGAGGTCGAGCGCCAGCACGGCCAGTTGCGGCGCGGTGTCACCAGGCGCACCACGCATGTCGTGTTCGGGCGGACCCATCTGGCAAACGCCGGCGATGCCGAGATCGAGCGCCGCGTCGCCGCCGAGCGGACCGCCGGGCGGACGCCAATCAGCGAGAACGGATTCCTGCGCCTGCTCGGGTTGATGACGGCCCCGGAGGCGTCCTCGCTCTCCAGGCAATCGTTGATCGAGCAGTCGCGGCTGTCCGGCGCCGACCTCGATCTGTTGTCGCTGTTCGATGCTTTCGAGCATGACCGCGAACCCTATTCTTTCCGCGACCTGATCCTGGCGCGCAAATATGCCGGGCTGGTGGCCGGGGGTGCAACGTGGGGCGCGATAGCGCGTTCCGTGCATCGCTCGGGCCCGGTGGCTTCGCTGACCGCCAAGTCGCTCAATGTCGGCTCGCAGCATGGGCGGCCCGACGCGATCTATCTCGAGGGCGGCCAGAGCGAGCTCGACGGACAATTGCTGTTCGATCTGGGCAACGCCGGTTCAGAGGGCGACGACACGCTGGAAGAGCTGTTCGCCGAGGCCGAAGCGGCGGAGGAGGGCGGCGACCATGACGCGGCGGCGGTGCTCTACCAGCGCTGTCTCACCATCGACCCTACGGATGCCATTGCCGCCTTCAACCGCGCCAACTGCCTGCGCGCCGGCGGGCACGGGAGGGAAGCCGCGCACGATTATGCCCGCGCGATAAAGCTCGATCCGGCCTTCGTCGAGGCGTGGTTCAATCTTGCCGGGCTGATGAGCGAGCAAGGCCGCGAGGCTTCAGCGCGAAGGCACCTCCAGAAGGCGATCGCGCTCGACAAGACCTACGCCGATCCGGTGTTCAATCTGGCCCGGCTGGAATTCGACGCCGGCAATCTGCCAGAGGCGCGCCGCAACTGGGCGCGCTATCTCGAACTCGACACGGATTCCGAATGGGCGCGCGTGGCGGCCAAGGGGGTGCAGTTCGTGGATCTGCAACTGGCGCGGACGGCTGGGTGAGGGGATTGATGCTGGCGCTTGAACACCCCCCTCTGTCCTGCCGGACATCTCCCCCGCAA
>NZ_JBFULQ010000167.1:0-10954 GCF_054049815.1 Mesorhizobium sp. P5_C1
GCCCTGTGGACAGTGTTACGGGTGACCATCTCGGCGGCACGACTTATTTTAATGCCTCGGCCGAAGCCCAGTTCCCGCTGCCAGTCATTCCGGAGAGCTTCGGGCTGCGCGGCGCGGTGTTCGCGGACGCAGCAACGCTCTATGGCACCAAGATCGAGAATGCGGCTGTCACCCAGACGTCGACTGACCTGAAGCTGCGCGCCTCGGTCGGCCTCGGCTTGATGTGGGCATCGCCGTTCGGTCCGATCCGTATCGACTATGCGATCCCGGTCAAGAAGGAAGCGACCGACAACGTGCAGGAGTTCAATTTCGGCATATCGACCCGCTTCTGATCGACGGCCAACGATGCTCCCGGATTTTTCAGGTCCGGGAGAGATGTTCCGACCTAGCTGGATATAGCTTCTGGAATGACCGATCCGGTGTTCTTCGCGCCATCACGCCGGTATACGGCGGGCGAAGTCGCGAATCTGACCGGCTCGGTGCTTGTCGATTCCGGCCAATCCCATATCTCGATCGAAGCGCTCGCGCCGGCCAATGAGGGCGGCGAGAATGCGCTCGTTTTCGTCGATGGCAAACGCAATTCCGCGCTGATGCTGTCGCTGCGGGCGGCCGCGGTCCTGTGTCCGGCGGAATTCGCCAGCAAGGCGCYGGCCGGCATCGCGGTACTCATTCATCCGCGTCCGCAACAGGCCTTCGCGCTGGTCGGCCGTCTGCTGTTCCCGACGGCCGCGACACCGGGACCAATGACCAGTGAAACCGGTGTCTCGCCGCATGCTCATATCGATCCGACCGCGCATGTCGAGGCAGGTGCTGTCATCGAGGCAGGTGCCGTCATCGGGCCGGGTGCTTCGATCGGCGGCGGTACGGTCATCGCGCCCAACGCTGTCATCGGACAATCCTGCCAGATCGGCCGCGACGGCTATGTCGGTCCAGGCGCCAGCATCCAGTATGCCTTGATCGGCAACCGCGTCATCATCCATGGAGGCGCCAGGATCGGCCAGGATGGTTTTGGCTTCGTCGGCGGCGCCAAGGGACCCGAACGCGTGCCGCAGGTCGGCCGTGTCGTTATCCAGGACGATGTCGAGATCGGCTCCAACACCACCGTCGATCGCGGCGCCATGTCCGATACGATCATAGGCCAGGGCACCAAGATCGACAATCTCGTACAGATCGCCCATAACGTCCGCATCGGCCGCAATTGCATAATAGCCGGGCTTTCGGGTATCTCGGGTTCCGTGATCGTGGGTGACAATGTCACCATGGGCGGCGGCGTCGGGCTTGCGGATCACCTGACCATCGGGTCTGGGGCCAAGCTCGCCRCCAGAAGTGGGTTTATGAGCAATGTCCCTGCAGGCGAGATCTGGGGTGGTTATCCGGCACAGCCGATGGCGGAAGCCATGCGGGAGATAGCCATGCTGCGCAAGCTCGCCAGGACCCGCAAACAGGGCGAGGGAGGCAATGGCTGACATGATCGCTTCGACTACGCTGGAAGCGGTCGACATTATGGGGCTCATGAAGCTCCTGCCGCACCGCTATCCGTTCCTGATGATCGATCGCATCGTCGACATCGATGGCGACGAGTCCGCCGTCGGCATCAAGAACGTGACCATAAACGAGCCGCATTTTCAGGGCCATTTCCCCGAGCAGCCGGTGATGCCGGGAGTGCTCATCGTCGAGGCGATGGCGCAGACGGCCGGCGCCATCTGCATCCGCAGCCTGCGCACTGAAAAGCCGTCATTGGTCTATTTCCTGACCATCGACAATGCCAAATTCCGCAAACCGGTCGTTCCCGGCGACCAGTTGAGGATCCATGTCAAGAAAATCAAGAAACGCGGCAACCTGCTGAAATTCGCTTGTGAAGCCATGGTCGACGGCGCCAAGGCGGCCGAGGCCGAGATTTCAGCCATGATGGTCACCAGCGACTGACGATCGAATGCTTATGAAAATCAAGACATCCATTCATGCTTCCGCTGTCGTGGAGGAGGGCGCCCAAATCGGTCAAGGCGTGCGCATTGGGCCGTTTTGTCATGTCGGCGCCGATGCGGTGATCGGCGACGGCGTCGAACTGGTCAGCCATGTCTCGGTGATGGGCGCGACCACCATCGGTGCCTCGACCAAGGTCTACCCGATGGCAATACTGGGCGGGCCGCCGCAGAACACCAAGCACAAGGGCGGCCGCACCACTTTGGTCATCGGCACGAACTGCACGATCCGCGAAGGCGTGACCATGCATCTCGGCACCGATTCCAGCCGCGGGGAGACGACGATCGGCGACAATGGCAATTTCCTTGCCTACGCCCACATCGCCCATGATTGCGTCGTCGGCGACAATGCGACGTTCGCCAACGGAGCGACGCTGGGCGGCCACTGCGAGGTCGGCAACAACGTCTATATTGGCGGACTGACGGCGGTTCATCAGTTTGTCCGTGTCGGCGACAATGCCTTTCTGGGCGGCTGCTCAGCGATCGTGGGCGATGTCATTCCCTATGCCATCGCGGTTGGCAATCGCGCCAGTCTGCGCGGCCTCAACATCATTGGCCTGAAGCGTTCTGGCCTGCCGAGGTCCGAAATCCATGTGCTGCGCAAGGCTTACAAGATGATCTTCGATCGCTCTCGCACCGTTGGCGAGAACATCGAATTCGCCAAGGCCGAATTCGCGTCGTCGCCGACCGCCATGAAGATCGTCGATTTCATCACCAGTCGCGGCAAGCGGCATTATGCGGTGCCGTCGCTCAAGGGCGGCGATGGCGACGATGTCGATGACGAAGGCTGAGACCGCGGCAGCCGGTCTTGATCTCCCATCGGGCGCCAGGGTCGGCATCATCGCCGGCGGCGGCAGCCTGCCGGTCGAAGTCGCGGCCGGTGCGGCGCAACGAGGCCATCCTCCCTTTGTCATCCTGATGGAAGGCGAGGTGGACCGCATGGCGGAGCTCTCCCGGTATGAGCATGAAAGCCTCGCTCTGGAAGGTATCGGCTCGCTGATACCCTTGTTGAGGCGGCACCGGATTACCCACCTGGTGCTTGCGGGCGAGATCAAGCGCAGGCCACGATTGCTTGCGCTGCGGCCCAGTCTCAGCCTGCTCGCGGTGATTCCCCTGGTGGTCATGGCGCTGGCGCGTGGCGACGATGGCTTGCTGAAGGTGGTGGCACGAGGTCTCGAAGCACGAGGCATAAAGATCGTCGGCGCCCACGAGATCGTGCCAGACCTCGTCGCCGCCGAGGGTGTCCTGACCAAGGCCTCGCCACGCAAATCGGACTGGCTCGACATCGAGGCAGGCCTTGCAGCGGCAAAGGCGATTGGGGCGCTGGATATTGGCCAGGCGGCGATCGCAGTCGGTGGCCGCACTATTGCACTCGAAGGCATCGAGGGAACAGCCGGACTGCTTGATCGCGCGAAGCTGTTGCGTGGCCACGGCCGTATCGCGGGCAAGACCCGCGGCGTGCTGGTCAAATGCGCCAAGCCTGGCCAGGAACTGCGTGCGGATCTTCCTTCCATCGGTCCGCAGACGATCGAGGCGGTACATGCGGCCGGGCTTGCCGGCATTGCCGTCGAGGCGGGACGTTCGCTGGTTCTCGAAGGCCCTGAAACCGTCGCGCGCGCCAACGCCCTCGGCCTGTTCGTCATCGGTCTGCCTGCCGCTACGGAGCCGCATCATGCCTGACAGGGCATTGAAGATTGCGATTGTTGCCGGCGAAGAGTCGGGCGATCTGCTTGGCGCCGACATCGTGCGTTCGCTCAAGCAGGCTACCAGGCGCGAGGTGGAGCTCGTCGGCCTCGGCGGCCGCCATTTGCAGGCGCTGGGACTGACGTCGCCGTTCGATGCCGGCGAGATCGCCCTGATGGGTTTCAGCGCCATTCTACGCGACCTGCCACGCCTGATGCGGCGGATCAACCAGCTGGCCAAAACTGTTGCGGACGAGAAGCCCGATTGCCTCGTCACCATCGACAGTCCTGACTTCTCGTTGCGCGTCGCCAGGAAGGTGCGTGGGGCCAATCCGTCGATCCCGATCATCCACTATGTCTGCCCAAGCGTGTGGGCATGGCGGCCGGGCAGGGCGGTGGCCATGAAGCCCTATGTCGACCATGTACTCTGCATCCTGCCGTTCGAGGTGAAGGAACTCGAACGACTGGGCGGCCCGCCCGGAACCTATGTCGGGCATCGCCTCACCCATGATGCAGGCGTGCTCGGTGCTGCCAAGGCGCAGGATCTGCCGCGCGATCTTGCGTCTCCGGATCGCGTCAAGACACTGCTCGTCCTGCCTGGTTCGAGGCGCGGCGAGGTGCGACGGCTGCTCGAGCCGTTCGGCGAGACGGTGTCGATGCTGCATGCGCGCGGGCATCGCCTGCGGCTGCTGCTGCCGACCGTCCCGCATGTCGCCGACCTCGTCAGGGCCTCGGTCACACGGTGGGATGAGAAACCCGAGATTATCCTTGATACCCAACGCAAATGGCAGGCCTTCGGCAAGGCCGATGCGGCGCTGATCGCGTCGGGGACGGTATCGCTGGAGCTGGCGCTGGCCGGTGTGCCGATGGTCTCCTGCTACAGACTCGATCCCGTCGCGCGCGTCGTGGCGCCTTACCTGTTGTCCGTCTGGTCGGCGCTGTTGCCCAACCTGATCGCGGATCGGGCGCTGGTCCCGGAATTCTATAATGAGTACGTCAAGCCGAACAATCTGACCCGGCAACTGGAAGCGCTGTTTGCCGACAGCGGGATGCGCGCCTGGCAGAAGCAAGGTTTTGCCGAGATTACCCGGCGCATGGCGACCGACAAGCCGTCCGGCGAGATCGCGGCGGGTGTCGTGCTTCGTCACATAAAAAAAGCGCCCTGACGGGCGCCTTTCTCAATCCGGAAAGCCTCGATCACCGCTTGGCGATCGGCACGTAGTCACGCTCCGGCGCACCGGTATAGAGCTGGCGCGGGCGGCCGATCTTCTGGCGCGGGTCCTCGATCATCTCCTTCCACTGCGCGATCCAGCCGACGGTGCGGGCGACCGCGAACAAGACGGTGAACATCGTGGTGGGGAAGCCCAGCGCCTTAAGCGTGATGCCGGAATAGAAGTCGACATTCGGGTAGAGTTTCTTCTCAATGAAATAGGGATCGGTCAGCGCGATCTTTTCCAGCTCCATGGCGATATCGAGCAGCGGATCGTCCTTGATGCCGAGCTCGCCCAGCACCTCATGCGCCGTCTTCTGCATGATCTTGGCGCGCGGATCGTAGTTCTTGTAGACGCGGTGGCCAAAGCCCATCAGCCGGAACGGGTCGTTCTTGTCCTTGGCGCGAGCGATGAATTCCGGGATGTGGTCGACATGGCCGATTTCGCCCAGCATGTTGAGCGCCGCTTCATTGGCGCCGCCATGGGCCGGGCCCCACAGGCAAGCGATGCCGGCGGCGATGCAGGCGAACGGGTTGGCACCCGATGAGCCGGCAAGACGCACGGTCGAGGTCGAGGCGTTCTGCTCGTGATCGGCATGCAGGATGAAGATGCGCTCCATGGCGCGCGCCAGCACCGGATTGATCTTGTACTCCTCGCACGGCACGGCGAAGCACATATGCAGGAAGTTGGCGGCGAAGTTCAGCTCGTTCTTCGGGTAAATGAAGGGCTGGCCGATATGGTATTTGTAGGCCATCGCCGCGATCGTCGGCATCTTGGCGATCAGCCGCATGGAGGCAACCATGCGCTGGTAGGGGTCGGAGATGTCGGTGGAGTCGTGGTAGAAGGCCGACAGCGCGCCAACGACGCCGCACATCACCGCCATCGGGTGCGCGTCTCGGCGGAAGCCGGTGAAGAAGCGCGACATCTGCTCGTGCACCATGGTGTGGCGCGTCACGCGGTAATCGAAATCGTCCTTCTGCGCCTTGGTCGGCAATTCGCCATAGAGCAGGAGATAGCAGACCTCGAGGAAGTCGCCGTGTTCGGCCAACTGGTCGATCGGATAGCCGCGGTGCAAGAGGATGCCGGCGTCGCCGTCGATGAAGGTGATTTCGGACTCGCAGCTTGCGGTCGAGGTGAAGCCGGGATCGTAGGTGAAGGCGCCGGTGGTGCTGTAGAGCGAGGCGATGTCGATGACATCAGGCCCGACCGAGCCGCTTCGCACCTTGAACTCGTGCGTCTTGCCGGCGAATTCAAGCGTTGCCGTGGCCTCGTGGGTGTTGCCGCCCAAATCCAGTTTTTTCGTAGCTTCGGTCATTGCAAACTCCTTCTTGTTTCCTCATGCCGGCAAAGGCAAAATTCCGCAGAGCGACACGTCGAAATCACCGCAATGCGCGTATTCGCCACCGCATTCTAGGAGGTGCGTGCCAGATTGGGCCAGGGCCTAATGTTGCACTGCGAAACGCGCCTTTCAATGCCAATCTTCTTGGGCCAGTTCGCTCCTAATCGATTTGATCCGCTATGCGCGCCAGGCTTTCCTCGCGGCCGAGCACGGCAAGCACGTCGAACACACCCGGCGAGGTGCTTTTGCCAGTCAGGGCGGCGCGCAAAGGCTGGGCCACGGCGCCAAGCTTGTGGCCGCCGGCCTGCGCATAGTCGCGCACGGCGGCTTCAGCCGCAGTGGCCGTCCAGTCACCTGACAGGGTCGTCAAAGCTTCGTGAGCGCCGCGCAGGATCTTGCGCGCGTCTTCATTGAGCAGCAGTGCCGCCTTGTCGTCGATCGGCAGCGGCCGGGTGGCAAACAGGAAGGCGGCGCCGTCGACAAGTTCGACCAGTGTCTTGGCGCGCTCCTTCAGGCCGGGCAGCGCTGCCAGCAGTTGCGCCTTGTTCCTGTCGTCGAGGCGCGCGGCCATCGCCGGCCCCCCCTCGAGATAGGGCAGGGTGGCGATGAAGATGTCGAACAGCTCAGCATCGCTCATGCGGCGCATATGGACGCCGTTCAGCGCCTCGAGCTTGGCGAAGTCGAAGCGGGCGGCGCCCTTGTTCACATCGCCGATGTCGAACCAGGAGATCATGTCCTTGATCGACATGATCTCGTCGTCGCCATGGCTCCAGCCGAGGCGCGCCAGGTAGTTCAGCAACGCCTCCGGCAGGTAGCCCATGGCGCGATAGGCCTCGACGCCGAGCGCACCGTGCCGCTTCGACAGCTTGGCGCCATCGGCGCCGTGGATCAGCGGGATATGCGACATGGACGGCACGTCCCAGCCCATGGCGTCGTAGATCACCGTCTGGCGGGCGGCATTGGTCAAATGGTCGTCGCCTCGGATGATGTGGGTGACGCCCATGTCGTGGTCGTCGACGACGACGGCATGCATATAGGTCGGGTTGCCGTCCGAACGCAGGATGATGAAGTCGTCGAGATCCTTGTTGGGGAAGCGCACCTCGCCCTGGACACGGTCGTGCACCACCGTCTCGCCCGTGGTCGGCGCCTTGATGCGGATGGCGCCCTTGGCGCCTGCGGGCGCCTCGGAGGGGTCCCGGTCACGCCACCGGCCGTCATAGCGGGGCGGCAGGCCCTTGGCGCGTGCTGCCTCGCGCATTGCCTCGAGCTCGGCAGGCGTCTCGTAGCTGTAATAGGCCTTGCCCATGCGCACGAGCTCCTCGGCCACCTCGCGATGACGCGGCGCGCGCTCGAACTGCGAGACGGCCTCGCCATCCCAGGAGAGGCCGAGCCAGGAAAGCCCGTCGAGAATGGCTGCGGTCGCGGCATCGTTGGAGCGCTCGCGATCGGTGTCTTCGATGCGCAGCAGCATGGTGCCGTCAGTGTGCTTTGCGTACAGCCAGTTGAACAGCGCCGTGCGCGCGCCGCCTATGTGCAGGTAACCGGTGGGCGAGGGGGCAAAACGGGTGACGACCTTGTCGGACATGAAACTCTCGGAAACCATCTGAAGCGGGGTGTGGTTGCGCGGACTTTCGCGCGTTGCGCGTTCATGTAGCATAGGGTGTCGAGGGCGCAAGGGGCAGACCCGATGGCTGGACGGGGCCGGGGCTCGGATCAGGGCGAGGACGCCGCTATTGGCGTCAGCGAACGGTCCCTGTTTGCGACGCCGCTGCCGGCTGCGTTACCGCTGCCATCACCTCTCGTGCCGGCCCCCGGCAACCCGCCGTTGCAAGCGGATGTCTCCGCCCCCGCTCCTGTTGCCGAAGTTGGCAGGATCGTGCGCGTGCGCCGGCAAATCGGCCGGATATCGCTGCCTCGGCTGCGCCACAGCGTGGCCACGGCAGCGGGCCTGGAGCTTGATCGAGGCGTAGCCTTCCTGCTGGTGCCGGTCTGTCTGGCGATCGGAGCGATCGGCTATTTTTCGCTGACGGTGGAACCTGATTTTGCGAAGCCTGTCGCGGTCGTCGTTCTGACGGGGCTCTGCGCGTTCGTCTCGCGTTCCAGGCCGAAAGCCCATCTTTGTTTCATGGCTGCGGTGCTGTGCACGCTCGGCCTGCTCGCCGGCAAGGTCGAGACATGGCGGGCGGGAACGCAGTTGCTCGGTTCGGAAATCTCGACTCAAGTGACCGGCCGCGTCGTCTCGCTTGACCGAATGGAGTCCGGCCGCATCCGGCTGACCATCGACGTGACGTCGACAGCCAGGCCGAAATTGCGCTATGCGCCGGAGCGGGTTCGGCTTTCGGCACGAAAGATCCCGGCAGAGATAACCCCAGGCTCGCTGGTCACCGGCTACGCCAAGCTATTGCCGCCCACCGGCCCGGTGCGGCCGGACAGCTACGACTTCTCCTTCGACAGCTATTTCGCCGGCATTGGCGGCAGCGGGTTTTTCCTCGGCAATCCAAAGCTTGTCGCCGGCAATGACGACGACATTCCGCTGTCAGCCCGCCTTGCCTCGGGGATAGAAAATGCCCGTGAAGCCATCGCCGACCATATCAGGGGCAGTATCGGTGGCGCCGAAGGCGAGATCGCCGCGGCGCTGATCGTCGGCGTGCGCGCCGGCATTCCCGATGAGATCAACGAAGCGATGCGGCGCACCGGCATCTACCACGTCATCTCCATTTCAGGGCTGCACATGGCGCTGGTGGCCGGCACAATCATGATGCTGATGCGCAGCGCCTTCGCCCTGTTTCCGGACTTTTCCGCGCGCCGGCCAGTCAAGAAATACGCCGCGGCCGCCGCGCTTTTCTCGATCGCCGCCTATCTTGTCATCTCAGGCGTCGTCGTTGCCGCAGAGCGCAGCTTCATCATGCTGGCGGTGATGCTGATTGCCGTGCTGTTCGATCGGGCGGCGCTGACCATGCGCAACCTGGCGATCTCGGCGATCGCGGTCATTGCGGTGTCGCCGCATGAAGTGGTCGGCCCAAGTTTCCAGATGTCGTTCGCGGCGACCGCGGCGCTGGTCGGTGCCTATGCCGGCTGGTCTGATCATCGTGCGGCGAAAACGAAACCGCCGCCGCCACGGCGATCTCTCCATGGCTTTCTCACCAGAAAATTCCTGTTGGCGATGGGCGGCCTTGCCATGACCTCCATCATCGCCGGCTCTGCCACGGCGCTGTTTGCCATCTGGCATTTTCAGCGGGTGTCGCCGCTCAGCCTGTTCGCCAATCTCGCCATCATGCCAATCGTCTCGCTGGTTGTGATGCCTTTCGCCGTCCTCAGTGCGCTGGCGATGCCCTTTGGCGCCGATGGCCCCTTTCTTTACGTGATGGGCAAAGGCCTGACGGTGATGATCGCCATGTCCGGATGGATTTCCCAGCGCTCGCCGGTCGACGCGGTCGGGTTGATTTCGCAGCAGTCCGTCCTGCTGGTTGCGATTGCCTTGGTCATCGCGACGATGGCCACGACATGGCTGCGGCTCGCAGCCCTTCCGTTCGCGCTTGCCGGCCTGTTGACCGTCTCGGACACGCGCGCACCGGACGTGCTGATCTCGGAGGACGCCCGGCTGGTTGCGCTGCCGATCGGGGGTGGCGAACTCGCCGTCAGCCGGGCACGCCCGAACGAATTCACGGTCGACAACTGGAAACGCGCGCTGACATCCGAGACCATCGTCATACCGGAGGTGTTCAGCAAAGGAGACGGGCAATTCGAGATAGCCGATGCCGCCGAGCTGCCGTCGGGAGCGCCTTTCTATTGCACATCGGGCATTTGTCTCGCCAAGCATCCATCCGGTGCGATCATCGCGCATGTCGAAGACCGAAAGGACGCCTGGATGGCCTGCGGCTTCGCCGACCTGATCGTCATCAATGACGCCACGGCCTATGACCCCTGTCACAATCCACTTGTGCTCGTCATCACCAAGCGACAACTGGCCCGCAAGGGTAGTGCGGCCGTCTTCTTCGATCGCCAATCTGCGACCACGCCTGCGACGATCAGCTTCGCGGTGGACGGGTCATACCGGCCCTGGCACACGCAGCGCAAGTTTTCGCGCGAGGCGAGGGGCCTGCCACCCTACCGCAAACCCGAAAAGCCGGTCGCAAGCCCTGCTCAGTAGCGCCTGATCAGCCCGACGAGCTTGCCTTGCACCTTGACCCTGTCCGGTCCGAAAATGCGGGTTTCATAGGCCGGGTTGGCGGCTTCGAGAGCAATCGAGGCACCCTTGCGGCGGAACCGCTTCAGCGTCGCTTCCTCTTCATCCACCAGCGCCACGATGATCTCACCCGGGCTGGCTGTATCGGCGTTGCGGATGATGACGGTATCGCCGTCGAAGATGCCGGCCTCGATCATCGAGTCGCCCTTGACCTCCAGGGCATAGTGTTCGCCGCCCATGATCATGTCCGGCGGCACCGAGATCGAATGCGTCTGGTGCTGGATGGCGTCGATCGGCACACCGGCCGCGATGCGTCCCATGACCGGGATCGACACGGCGGAGACCACGTCGTCGTCATTGCCGGCCGAAGGCATCCGCGAAGATGCAGGCTTGAGTTGCCGGCCAAGGCCGCCTTGACCGAGGCTGCCCTGGATGACGCTTGGCGAGAACTTCTTTGCCGCGTTGAGGCCTGGCGCGATCGAATCCGGCAGCCGCAGCACTTCCAACGCGCGCGCCCGATTGGGCAGGCGGCGAATGAAGCCGCGCTCCTCCAG
>NZ_JBFULQ010000168.1:0-10936 GCF_054049815.1 Mesorhizobium sp. P5_C1
CCTTATGGCGTCGTCGGTGATTTCGTCCGCGGCTTCGCTGGACGATCTCGTCAAGGCCGCTAAGGCTGAAGGCCAGCTCACCACCATCGCCTTGCCACATGACTGGTGCGGCTACGGTGACGTCATCGCCGGCTTCAAGGCGAAGTATCCCGAAATCACTGTCAACGAGCTCAACCCCGATGCCGGCTCCGGCGACGAGGTCGAGGCAATCAAGGCGAACAAGGACAACAAGGGTCCGCAGGCGCCTGACGTCATCGACGTCGGCCTGTCCTTCGGCCCGTCCGCCAAGAAGGATGGTCTGATCCAGCCTTACAAGGTGTCGACGTGGGACTCGATCCCCGATAGCGCCAAGGATGCTGAAGGCTACTGGACCGGCGACTATTACGGCGTGCTGTCCTTCCAGGTGAACAAGGACATCGTCAAGGAAGCTCCGGCTGACTGGGCCGATCTGCTGAAGCCGGAATTCGCCAACACGGTCGCACTCGCCGGCGATCCGCGCGCGTCGAACCAGGCCATCCAGGGCGTCTATGCTGCTGGCCTGTCGTCGGGCGCCGCTGCTGGTGAAGCCGCCGGCACCGCTGGCCTCGACTTCTTCAAGAAGCTCAACGCCGCCGGCAATTTCGTCCCGGTCATCGGGAAGGCCGCGACGCTGGCCCAAGGCCAGACTCCGATCCTGATCACCTGGGACTACAACGCGCTCGCCGGCCGTGACACGCTGAAGGGCAACCCGCCCGTCGACGTCGTCGTGCCGAAGACCGGTGTCGTTGCCGGTGTCTACGTGCAGGCGATCAGCGCTTACGCGCCGCATCCGAACGCTGCCAAGCTGTGGCTGGAATACCTCTACTCCGACGAAGGCCAGATCGGCTGGCTGAAGGGCTATTGCCACCCGATCCGCTTCAACGATCTCGCCAAGAATGGCAAGATCCCCGCGGACGTGCTGGCCAAGCTGCCGCCGGCCGAATCCTATGCCGCGGCGGTGTTCCCGACGCTGGACGAGCAGGCCAAGTCCAAGGAAGCCATCACCAAGAACTGGGATGCCGTCGTCGGCGCCAACGTCAAGTAACTCAGACCATGCCGGGCGGCCTCGAGGCCGCCCGGCCCTTTTCTCAAAGACGGTAGCCGGCGCATGACCGATATCCCAATGTCAGACCACGCTGTTGCCGGGAAGACCGCGCCTCCCGCCGAGGCACGCAGCATGAGGCTGCCGACGCAATGGCTCGGCGTTGCTCCCTTCTTCATCTTCGCCATCATGTTCCTGATCCTGCCCACGCTCTATCTGATGCTGGGCGCTTTCCAGAACGATGCGGGTGAGTTCACCTTCGAAAATATCGCAGCACTGGCGCAGCCGTCGATCGTTGCCGCCTACTGGATCTCGATCAAGGTCAGCCTTGCCTCATCGTTGATTGGTGCCTTCGCCGGTCTCGCCATCGCCATCGCCATCGTGCGAGGCGGTCTGCCGGAATGGATACGCTCCGCGACGCTGACCTTCTCCGGGGTCGCTTCCAATTTCGCCGGTGTGCCGCTGGCCTTTGCCTTTATCGCCACACTCGGCCGGCTGGGGCTTGCCACGGTGATCCTGAACACCTTGTTTGGCCTCAATATTTACGCTCACGGCTTCAACATCCTGTCGTTCTGGGGGCTGACGCTGACCTAYGTCTACTTCCAGATCCCGCTGATGGTGGTGATCATCGTGCCGGCCATCGACGGCTTGAAGAAGGAATGGGGCGAGGCCGCCGCGACCCTCGGTGCAACCATGGCGCAGTACTGGCGCATGGTGGTCATTCCGGTGATCTGGCCAAGTTTCCTTGGCACCGTCATCCTGCTGTTCGCCAACGCCTTCGGCGCTATCGCCACCGCCTATGCGCTGACAGGCTCGTCGCTCAACATCGTGCCGATCCTGCTCTATGCGCAGATTCGCGGCGACGTGCTGCATAATGCCCATCTTGGCTACGCGATCGCCTTCGGCATGATCTTCATCACCGGCCTAGCCAATGTCTTCTATATCTGGTTCCGGACCCGTTCCGAGAGGTGGCTCAAATGAAGTCGGGAAAGTTCTGGGCCTGGGTCGTCTTCGCGCTGGGCGCGGCCTATTTCTTCATCCCGCTGATCGCGACGGTGGAGTTTTCCATGCGCATGCGGCGTGGCGCGTACTCCTTTGACGCCTACAAGGTGGTGTTGGGCGATCCTCGCTTCCAGGCGACCTTCGGCTATTCAGTGCTTGCCGCCGTCTTCACCATCATCCTCGGCGTGCTGATCGTGGTGCCGGCCGCCTACTGGATCCGGCTGCGCCTGCCGCARCTGCGGCCGCTCGTCGAGTTCATCACGCTGTTGCCGCTGGTCATTCCGGCCATCGTCATCGTGTTCGGCTATATCAGGATGTACGGATCGAACTCGCCGCTGCCGTTCCTGGCCAGCGATACCGGTACGAACGCCCTGCTGGTTATCGGTTATGCCACGCTGTCGCTGCCCTATATGTACCGTGCGGTCGACACCGGGCTCAGAACCATCGATGTGCGAACGCTGACTGAGGCGGCGCAGATCCTTGGCGCCGGCTGGTCGACGATCATCACGCGCGTTATCCTGCCCAATGTGCTGATCGCGGTGTTGTCGGGTGCGTTCCTGACCTTCGCGATCGTCATTGGCGAGTTCACCATGGCCAGCCTGCTCAACCGGCCCGCTTTCGGTCCGTATCTACAGAACATAGGCGCCAACCGCGCCTATGAGCCGGCGGCCCTTGCCATCATCGCCTTTGCCATCACCTGGGGCTGCATGTCGCTGATCCAGATCCTGTCCCGTTTCGCGCCGAGATCGGCGAACCGCCCCAATTGATCGAAAAGTACTGATCGAAAGAGCAACACCATGGCCGACCCGTTCCTCTCCATCCAGCACGTGCGAAAATCCTTCGGTGCCACCACGGTGGTGGAGGATTTCAATCTCGACGTCGAGCGTGGCGAATTCGTCTCGTTCCTCGGCCCGTCCGGCTGCGGCAAGACCACCGTGCTGCGCATGGTCGCCGGCTTTGAGGAGCCGACTGCCGGCAAGATCGTGGTTGGTGGCAAGGACATCACGAGGCTGAAGCCCAACCAGCGCAATGTCGGCATGGTGTTCCAGGCCTATGCGCTGTTCCCGAACCTGACGGTGGCACAGAACATAGGCTTCGGCCTGAAGGTTGCCGGCATGCCTAGGGCGGACATCGATGCCCGAGTCGCCGAGATGCTCGGCATCATCAAACTGCCGCAGATGGCGGACCGCTATCCCTATCAGCTCTCGGGCGGCCAGCAGCAGCGCATAGCGCTGGCCCGCGCCATCGCACCGAAGCCGAAGCTGCTGCTGCTCGACGAGCCGCTTTCGGCGCTCGACGCCAAGGTGCGCGTGTCGCTGCGCGAGGAAATCCGCTCGATCCAAAAGAAGCTCGGCATCACCACCATTTTCGTCACGCATGATCAGGAAGAGGCGCTGTCGATCTCGGACCGCATTGCTGTCATGTATGGTGGCAAGGCTGAACAGGTCGGCACGCCGTTCGAGATCTACAACCGTCCGGCAACCAAGTTCGTCGCCAATTTCGTCGGTACGCTGAACGTGCTCGAAGGCAAGGTCACCGATGCTGCGTCCGGCAAGGTGCAGGTCGACACGCAGGAAGTCTCGCTCAAGGGCAAGCTCAACGGCTCGAAGTCCGGCGACACCCTGTCGCTTGCCCTGCGTCCGGAAGCCATTTCGCTAGGCCTTCAGCCCGGTCGCGACTCCAGCCTTTCCGGCGAGATCTCCGAAGTGCATTTTCTCGGCTCTGTGATCCGGGTTCGCGTCGGCATTGGCGGCAACACCGTGTCGCTCGATACGTTCAACAGCCCGGCCACACCGCCGCCCGCTGTCGGCGAAAAGGCCGAGATTTCGTTCTCGTCGAGCGATATGCTGGTGCTGCACTAGGCGGTAGAGCGGACGGGGCAGAGGAAGAACCAAGCCCCCTCAGGCCGGCGCTATGAATGGCTGCATGACTGTCTGAAAGACCGGCAGCGCTTCCATTTTTGCGGCATGTGCGTCCAGCGCCGGGAAGTCGGCCAGCGACACAAGCCCGGGATGCGCCTCGCCGATGAAGCGGAGCACGGCGGCAACCGCGATGTCGGCATGGCCAATGCGGTCGCCGAACCAGTAAGGTGTCGACCTTCCCTGACGATCGGTTTCCAGGACTGCAAGGACAGCCTCGATCTGTGTGCGGCAGCGCCCGGCCCAAAGGTCGGATACTTTCTCATGCAGCCGCGTCTCATAGAACAGGCTGACCGCCTTGTCGCCGAGGCCGGTTGCCAGGGCTGATATCCGCAGCGCCTGGTGACGCGCCGGTTCGGCCGTCGGAAACATCCTCCGCTCGGCCGGAACGAGGCTGTCGAGATAGTCGAGCATCAAATGGCTTTCGATCAGCACCTCGCCATTGTCCAGCACCAGGGTCGGCACCCGGGTCAGCGGGTTGTAGGGCCGGATCTTGTCGGCAGCGCCGAAGGCCGACCACGGACGGTGCTCGTAGGCGATGCCGTATAAGGTCATCGCAATGCCGATGCGGCGAACGAAGGGGGAGTCAAATTGGCCAATCAGGATCATGGTCGGTGCCTTACGCTGCAAGTGACCGCTGGACATACTGCCACGGGGCTTGTGCGCAATAGCCAATCAACAGCATCTTGCTGGCTTGCCACTGCCGACAATGCAGCATCACGGGGGTAACAGGCCATGGCTCTTTTCGAACTGACGCTTGTCCTGCTTTTGACTGCCGTTGCGCTGACGGCGCTGTCGCGACGGCTGGAGATTCCCTATCCGTCCCTGCTGGCCTTGGCCGGGGTTGGGATTGCCTTCGTGCCTGGTGCGCCAATGATCGAGATCGATCCGGAACTGGCTCTTGCCCTGTTCATCGCGCCGGTGCTTCTGGATGCCGCCTACGACACATCGTTGCGGGATCTCAACCGCTACCGGCTGCCGCTCGCGCTGCTGGCGCTCGGCGCCGTCGTCTTCACCGCGGCGGTCGTTGCTTTCGTCGGCTGGAAGATGGCCGGGCTGCCGATCGCGGCGGCAATCGCGCTCGGCGCCATCGTCGCGCCGCCCGATGCGGTCGCGGCGAGCGCCGTACTCGGGCAGTTCAAGGTGCCGCACCGCATCACCGCCATCCTGCAAGGCGAGAGCCTGCTCAACGATGCCACGGCACTCCTGATCTACCGCCTGGCGGTTTCGGCAGCGCTCGGCTCGATCATGCTGAGCAACGCCATCCCGACGATTCTGCTGTCGACGATCGGCAGCCTCGTCGCGGGTTATGTGCTTGGCCGCTTTTCGCTGCTGACGCTCAGCCGGATCGAGGATGCGGCAAGCAGCACCGTGGTGCAATTCGCCGGGACATTCGGGGTGTGGATACTGGCCGACAGGCTGGGCCTGTCCGCCATCATCACTATCGTCGTCTACGCCATGACCATAGCGCGGATGGCGCCGCGCCGCATGTCGGCCAGGCGGCGCGTCAGCACCTATTCGGTGTGGGAATCGGCGGTCTTCGTGCTCAACGTGCTGGCCTTCGTGCTGATGGGCCTGCAGGCACGATCGATCGTCGGCCGCCTCTCCGGCGAAGGGCAGGGCGAAGCCTTTCTATTCGCTGCAACGGTGCTGGCCGTCGTCATCGTGGCACGCCTCGTCTGGGTGGGGAGTTACGTTGCGATCATCCGATGGTTGGCCCGCTTCGGAAGCGAAGACCAAAGGCGAGATGTGCCGACGTTTGGCGGCGCGGTGCTCGTCGGTTGGTGTGGCATGCGGGGGCTGGTGACGCTGGTGGTGGCCATTGCTCTGCCGGCGGGTTTTCCCGGCCGCGATCCAATCGTGCTTGCCGCCTTCGCGGTCGTTCTCGGCACGCTGGTGCTGCAAGGCATGACGCTGAAGCCGCTGCTGCGGATACTCAACTTCGACCCGGACAGAACGATCGACAATGAGGTGGCGCAGGCGCGGGTGGCCATCATGCAGGCCGCCCTTGACGTGTTGAGCCGCAAGACATCGGCCGCTGCTGCTGTTGTGCGCGAGCAGTATGAGGCGCAGCGCCTGATCGCTCAAAACCCGGAGGACGCACAGGCGGCCACCGAATATGACCGGCTGCGCCTCTATGCCATCAACCGCCAGCGCGACACGCTCGAGGAACTGCGCCGCAACGGCACAATCGGTGACGAAGCCTATCACCGGCTTGAAGAGGAAATCGACTGGTCGGAACTGGCGGCATCGCCAGCTGGAAGTTTCCAGCCGCTGACGACGTGAGATATCTGGCCCAAGCCGCTGCCATTTCCCTGCACATTGCAACCAATCTGCCGAACCGCTACTGCCATCATCGAAAATGAGCCGGATAAGCAATGAAGCTGGTCAGCTACAACATCCAGTACGGGTTCGGCAGCGACGGCCGCTACGATCTTTMGCGCGCCGCGCGCATCGTCGCCGGCGCCGACATCATCGCGCTGCAGGAAGTCGAACGGCACTGGCAGCGCAGCAACTACGACGACCAGCCGGAGCTTGTTTCCCGCCTGCTGCCGGACTATCACTGGGTCTATGGTCCGGCCTTCGACATGGACGCCAGCGAGCAGCGCGACGGCCGTCTGATCAACCGGCGCCGGCAGTTCGGCACGATGGTGCTGTCGAAGCTGCCGATTGTCTGGTCGCGGCTGCACGCGCTGCCGATGCGCAGCACGCTGCGGCCGCTCAACACGCGCAACGCAGCACTTGAATGCATGATCCGCACGCCGGCCGGCCCGGTTCGGGTGTTTTCGTTGCATCTCGCCCATATCGCGGCGGAGGAGCGGCTGGAACAGATCGATTACCTGTTGGGCGAACATCGCCGTGCGACCCGCGAGGGCGGACCCTGGAGCGGCATCGATGACGAGCCGTCGCGCAACTGGAGCAATGGCGAGCCGGAGCCGGAGAACCCGCTGGAAGCCATCTGGATGGGCGATTTCAACATGGAGCCGGGCAGCGTCGAATATAGCCGCATCGTCGGCAGCACGCCCTATCATCGCGGCGCCGCCTACCTCGATGGCTTCGTCGATGCCGCCGCCGTTGCCAGCCAGCCGACCGCGGATTTCCACACCCATGTGAAGACCATCGACGGCAAACTGGCCAAACGCCGGCTTGACCATTGCTTTGTCGGCGGCATGTTTGCCGGGCGCGTCCGCTCGGTCGGCGCCGATGTCGGCGAGGTCGCATCGGACCATTTCCCCCTACGGCTCGACATCGATCTCGAAACACCGCTCGCCGTGCTGCGCGGCGGATGAGCCGGCAATGACGCCCTTCGTTTTCTTCGCGGTGCTTGCCGCCGCCGCCATGCACGCGATCTGGAATGCGCTGGTCAAGGTGCATCTCGACCGCTTCCTGTCGATCACGCTGATGACGCTGGGAATGGGCGCTGCTGCCCTTGTCGTGTTGCCTTTCGTCGAAGTGCCGAAGGCGCAGGTGTGGCCCTACATCATCGCCTCGGTGATCTTCCACATGGGCTACCGGACCTTCCTGATCGGCGCCTACCAGGCCGGCGATTTCGCCCAGACCTATCCGCTGGCGCGCGGCACAGCACCTTTGCTGGCAGCCCTTGGCGGTATGTTCGTGGTCGCCGAGGTGCCGGCACCGCTTGCCATTCTGGGTATTTTTCTGCTGTCGACCGGCACGCTGGTGATGTCGTTTCGCGGCGGTGCGCATCTGGAAAAGCTGAACCTGCGCGCGGTCGGCTTTGCGCTGGGCACCTCGATCTTCATCGCCAGCTACACGCTGTCCGACGGCAGCGGCGCGCGGCTGGCGGCCACAGCGCAAAGCTATGCAGCCTGGCTGTTCATCTGCGATGCCCTCGGAGCGCTGGTGCTATGCCTTATCTTCCGTGGGCCGAAAGCGCTGCCGGTGCTGGCGCGCGACTGGAAGGTGGGCCTGTTCACCGGCGTACTCAGCGGTGCGGCCTACTGGATCGTGATGTGGGCAATGACCAAGGCGCCGATCGCATCGGTGGCGTCGCTGCGCGAGACCTCGATCTTGTTCGCCATGATGATCTCGGTCTTCGCCCTCGGCGAGAAGATGACGGGCTGGCGCGCGGCCGCCGCGCTCAGCATTGTCGCCGGCGTTGTTGCGCTCCGACTGGGCTAGCTGCCGCCGTTAGCCCAGCACGGTCATCACTTGGCCGCGTCGCTCCGGACTGAAGCGGATGACGACGATGATGCAGACGGCAACCACGCCGGCAAAAAGCGCAAGCGCATATCCGTAGCTGCCTCCAGGGGCTTCCGCGATGCCTGCCTGGTAAGGGCCGCCATAGGACGCCGCGAGATTGCCGGCCTGATAGATGAAGCCGGGCAAGGTCGCACGCACGGACCCCGGCGAAAGCTCGTTGAGATGCACCGGGATGACGCCCCAGGCGCCCTGGACAGCGACCTGCATGACGAAGGCGCCGATGGCGAGCATGAAGGGCGTGGTGCTGTAGGCCCACAGTGGAATCGACGGCAAAGCAATCAGGCACGCCAGGGTGATGGCGTTGACGCGGCCGATCTTCTCGGACAGCGCGCCGAATGCCAGGCCGCCAACGATGGCGCCGATGTTGGCGACGATGGTGATCCAGCTCACCGTATGCGGATCGAAGCCGTGCTGCTTCTTCAGGAAGGTTGGGTAGAGGTCCTGTGTGCCATGGCTGAAGAAGTTGAAGAACATCATCAGCACGACGGCATAGAGGGCGACGCCCCAGTGCTTTTGCAGCGTCTCCAACAGTCCCGGCCTGGCGGTCTTCTGCGCGTCGACGAAGGCCGGCGATTCCGGCACGTGCGAGCGGATGAACAGCACGATCAATGCCGGCACGAAGCTGAGCAGGAACATGGCGCGCCAGCCGATCGTGTAGCCGCCGATCGTCTGCTGATAGAGCAGGCCATAGACCACTGCCGCCAAGAGGTAGCCCGTCGGATAGCCGCATTGCAGGATGCCCGAGACCATGCCGCGCGCGCTGGGCGGGATAGACTCCATGGCGAGCGAACTGCCAAGTCCCCATTCGCCGCCCATGGCAATGCCGAACAGGGCGCGCAGTGCCAGGAAGATGCCGAGATTGGGCGAGAAGGCGGCCAGCGCGCCAATCACCGAATAGCTGACGATGTTGAGCATGAGGATGGGCTTGCGCCCGTATTTGTCGGCAAGCATGCCGAAGAAAAAGGCGCCGATGAAGCGTGTCGCCAAAGTCAGGAACAGCGCCTTCGATACGGCTGGGACATCGGTCTGGAATTCAGTCGCAATATCCGTGAGCAGGAATGTCAGGAGGAAGAAATCGAAAGCGTCGAGCGTCCAGCCCAGAAATGAAGCCAGGACGGTTTTCTTCTGTTGGGAATTGAGGTTCAAGACGTTCCTCCTTTACCGTCCCCGGGCAACGATATGTCGCCCGGTCGGCAAAAGAGAACAGCCGTCAGCCGGCTTTCGAAAAACCGGCGGTCACTTTTTCGTAAGATCGAGATCGAAGACCATCAATCCGTCGGTGCCGCCTTCGAGAGCGGCGACCAGTCGGGCGCCGGCGCGCTGATGCGCCTCATGCACCAGATAGGCGTCGCGGGTGGCGGCATCGCGGAAATCGATGGTGAAGCCATGCGTGAAGCCGCGGCCGAACGGCTCGGGGCTGACATTGGCGCTGAATTGGACCGCTTCCATGCCCTCCACCACCTGTCGCAGCGCTTCGAGATCGGCATGGATTGCCATGCGCTCGGCGGCGGGAACATCGTTGCGAAACCTGGCGAACACACAGTGCCTGATCATTTTTTTGCTCCTAAGCCGCCCGGTTTCCGGAAAACACGGCCGGCGGCAGCGGTTCGCGGTCGAGGATCAGATCGGCACCCTTTTCGCCGACCATGATGGTCGGCGCATTGGTGTTGGAGGAGGGCACGCGCGGCATCACCGAGGCGTCGCAGACCCGCAGGCCGTCGATGCCGCGCAGCCGAAGATCGGGTGTCACCACGGCCATGTCATCATGGCCCATGCGGCAGGTGCCGACCGGATGATGGTCGGTCTTGGAACTGCGGCAGGCATAGTCGAATAACTCGTCGTCGCTAGCGAGCGACGGGCCGGGCAGCACCTCGCGCAACACGTAGGGCGCAAGCGCCCTCTGCCGCATGATCTCGCGCGCCAGCCGCAGTCCCTTGATCGACATGGCGCGATCATAGGGATCGGACCAGTAGTTCGGATCGATCAGCGGATGCTCGGCGGGGTCGGCGCTCTTCAGCCGCACCGTGCCGCGCGAGCGCGGCCGCAGGAAGGCGGAATTCAAGGTGACGCCCGGGTTGTTCAGCTTCTCGACACCGGCCTCGATGCCGGAGCCCAAGCCGAGATGGAACTGGATGTCGGGCGAGGCTGCAGTCGGGTCGGCGTACCAGAAGCCGCCGGTCTCGAACAGGCTGGAGGCCACCGGTCCCTTCTTCAGCAGCAGGTATTGCAGGCCGGCCCAGGCTGTGCGGTGCAGCTTGGCGTAATTGTCATAGGTGTGGTCGCCGGTGCATTCGGCGATGACGAACAGGTCGAGATGGTCCTGCATGTTGGAGCCGACGCCGGGCAGGTCATGCACCGGCGTGACGCCGACCGATTTCAGATGGTCGGCCGGGCCGATGCCCGACTGCATCAACAGCTTCGGCGAGCCGATGGCGCCGGACGAGACGATCACCTCTCGGTCGGCGCGCAGGATTTTCTTCTCGCCGCCCGGCCTGTCGACGATCTCGACGCCGATGGCGCGGCCTCTCTCGACGACGATGCGCGTCACCAGCACATCGGTCCTGACAGTAAGGTTCCTGCGAGCGCGGATCGGCTTCAAATAGGCGACCGAAGCGGAGGAACGCCTCGCGTCCTTCTGGGTCAATTGGTAGTAGCCGACGCCCTCCTGGCTGGCGCCGTTGAAATCCGGGTTGAAGGGAATGCCCATCTCCTGGCCGGCGCGGAAATAAGC
>NZ_JBFULQ010000169.1:0-10909 GCF_054049815.1 Mesorhizobium sp. P5_C1
GCTTGAAAGTGGTGATGAACCGCTGTCCAAAGATTGAGTTGTTCCGCCCCTTCTGGAAGCCGAAGTTGCACTTGGGAATATGATTGCGGGTCACCGAATTCGGAGGTGTCGCGGCAACCGACCTGTTCCCCTGGTCTTGGATTGGATTCTACCCGAGGTACGATGCCAGATGGGCGCTGAGATCACGCGCGTCGTCGCCAGCGCCGTCGATCAGCGCAGATTTGCGGCGGCGCAGAAACTGCATCCCCATCAGGTACAGGCCCGGATGTTCAGCAACCCCGCCATCGTGACGGACGTAGCCCTTGCGGTCGATGACCGGCAGTTCCAGCCACGAGTAGTCCGGACGGTAGCCGGTGGCCCAAATGATCGTCCTGATCGCGCCGCTGGCGAGGTCGAGGCCGAGCGGCGGGTTGTCCTCGACATGGGTCGGCGGCGGGCGATCCGGCGGCCCGACCGTCGCGTCCAGGCCGTTGTCGCGCGCCCATTCGTCGATGAGGTCGAGCAGCCGGGCCATCTTCAGATCGGAAAGCGCGCACATGTTGCGCAACGACCCCGCAAACTGGGCTTTGCCGTCTTCGGTGATGCCGGCGAGGCGGCCGACGAGCCGGACGCCGAGGTCGACCAGCGCATTGAGGTCGAGGGTGGTGCGGTCGGGCGTGCCTGCAAGCTGCAGCGAAGGAACCCGTCGTGCCCGCCTGATGTCGTCTACCTCGTCGTAGCGCTCGTCGAGCACGCCGGCGGCGTCCATCCACCACTCCAGGTCCTTGCCGCGATAGACGCGGGGCGCCCGGATGTGCTCGCCCACCGACAGGGTCACTTGGCGCCCCGAACGCTGCAGTTCCTGAGCGATCTGGGTGCCGCTGGCCGACGCGCCCACCACCAGCACGCCACCGTCGGCGACCTGACCCGGATTGCGGTAGGACTGCGCCGTCAGGATGGTGACCGACGGCGGCACGCGGACGGCGAAATCGGGCAGGCGCGCGATGTTGCACGCGCCCGACGCCAGCACCACGGTCCGGCACCGCCACTCGCCGCGATCCGTGCGCACAAGATATCCCGCCCCGTCGCTGCGAACCGAGCTGACGGTCGTGTGGGTTCTGACCGGAGCCGAGATCGCCTTGGCATAGTTCCCGAGGAAATCGATCACCTCTGGCATCGTCCGGTAGCCATCGGGGTCGTCGCCGTCATAGCGGAAGCCCGGTAGCCGACTCTGCCAGTTCGGGGTGAGCAACCGCAGCGAATCCCACCGCTCGGTGCGCCAGGTATGGGCAATCTCGCCGCGCTCCAGCAGTACATGGTCGATCGAACGCTCCGCGAGGCAGCGGCTCATCGCGAGCCCCGCGTGCCCTGCACCGACGATCACGGTGGTGACGGAACTAATCGCGCCCTCTCAGAGTCTACCGCTCGAAGTGCCTTTCAATTCACCACGACCGTGACGTTCGTCGGATTGGTGACAATGTCATAGACCGCAGATCGCTTCTGCGACTGAGCGACGAGTGCCTCGATATCCTCGGGCTTGGCGTCGGCGTCGATGTTGTACTTCACCGTGATGCCGCTGAAGCCGTTGCGAACGTCGCTGTCGATGCCGAGTATGCCGGCGAGATCCATGTCACCTTCGATTGTAGCCTTCACCGACTTCAACTGGATGTTGCGGTTCTGGGCAACCGCGGCGATGCCGGCGGTCAGGCAACTCGCCAGCCCGACCAGCACGTATTCGACAGGCGTGGCGCCTTTGTCCAAGGAAGCGAAGACCTCCGGATGGTCGGCGTCGAATGCGAACGTGGTCTTGCGATGCTGGTCCTGGCCGAGACCGTAGAAGCTCTCGACTGTCGAGTGGCTGTGGGTGCCGTCCTTCCATTCGCAAGCCGCGCGCCACTTGAATTGCGCGGCCTCCGGGGCGTTGGAAAGCGCTTCCTTTGCGGCGAGAAGCGCCTCTACGTTAACGCCATTGTTGGCCTGTACTTCGGAAGCCATGATTATCCTCCCTAACTTGCACTGGCTCAAAAACCCGACCGATTCCACTGACCTCCTGATCAGATTTCACCAAGGTGTGGCATGGTATGGGTAGCGAAGTTTTTCATCAAGTTGTTTCCGCAGGGATACAGTCGTCCCTCGCGCACCGAGTTGCGCTTGCAGGCGAAGGAGTGCCCTGCATGTCGGTCGACGGCGACCGTGGGACTGCCAAGGGCATGCCGCGCGTTCACGCGCCTGACCACTGTGGGCGCGGTGGATAATTAGGCGAAGCAATCTGTGGGGTATCGGGAGAAACAAATACCTAAGTATCTGTTTTTTCTGGTCGGAGTGGCAGGATTTGAACCTGCGACCCCCTCGTCCCGAACGAGGTGCGCTACCAGGCTGCGCTACACTCCGTGACCAGACCGCGGGCTTATAGCCGCCGCACTTCGTTCCTGCAAGCGGCAATGGCAGTGGTTCTGTCGCATTTCGTCGTCTTTCGTCGGGCATTCCCGGAAAGCCCGGATTTCCACCCGGGATAAACCGGGCATAAAGTCTTGTGTGCTAGACCGCCGCGTCGATGGATCGTATTTCTGCCGCCTGGAGCTTTGCTGTCTTGCCCCCAAAAATCGTTGGCGAAGCCCGCCCCAACAGCTTCGAATTCGAAACCGAGGCGCTGATCAAGGCGTCGGGTTTTCGCGAATACGATGCGCGCTGGTGGTTCGGTCATCCCGGCTCCGCGCAACCGCCGGAGCTTAATCTGATCGGAGTCCAGGCGCTCGGCATGGGGCTTGGCACGCTGATCCGCCGTCTCGGTGCTGGCCCCGATATCGTCACCGGGCACGATTTCCGTTCCTACTCGCTGTCGATCAAACTGGCGCTGGTCACCGGCCTGATGGCCGCCGGTGCAAAGGTGAGGGATATCGGCCTGGCGCTGTCGCCGATGGCCTATTTCGCCCAGTTCGCGCTGGACACACCGTCCGTCGCCATGGTCACCGCCTCGCACAACGAGAATGGCTGGACCGGCGTCAAGATGGGCGCGGCGCGGCCGCTGACCTTCGGCCCGGAGGAGATGAGCGCCCTGAAGGCGATCGTGCTGGCTGGCGACTTCGACCTCACCGGCGGCGGTTCCTATGACTTCGTCCGCGATTTCCGCGCGACCTATCTCGATGATCTGGTCCGTGACAAGCGCATCACGCGAAAGCTGAAAGTGGTCGCCGCTTGCGGCAATGGTACCGCCGGCGCCTTTGCCCCGGAAGCGCTTCAACGCATCGGCTGCGAGGTCATCCCGCTCGATGTCGAACTCGACCACACCTTCCCGCGCTACAATCCCAATCCCGAGGACATGAAGATGCTGCATGCCATCAGGGACAAGGTGCTGGAGACCGGCGCCGATGTCGGGCTCGGCTTCGACGGCGATGGCGACCGTTGCGGTGTCGTCGACAATGAAGGCAACGAGATTTTTGCTGACAAGGTCGGCGTCATGCTCGCGCGTGATATTTCGCTGCTCCACCCCGGCTCGACCTTCGTCGTCGACGTCAAGTCGACCGGCCTGTTCAACACCGACGCGGTGCTGCGCGCCAACGGCGCCGTCACCGACTACTGGAAGACCGGCCACTCCTACATCAAGCGCCGCGTCGCCGAGCTCGGCGCCGTCGCCGGCTTCGAAAAGTCAGGCCATTTCTTCTTCAATCCGCCGATCGGGCGCGGCTACGACGACGGGCTGGTCACCGCGATCGCCATCTGTCAGATGCTGGATCGCAGCCCCGGCAGTTCGATGGCCGACCTCTATCGGGCGCTGCCGCTGACCTTCGGCACCCCAACCATGTCGCCGCACTGTGCCGACGATGTGAAGTATGGCGTGGTCGAGCGGGTGGTTGCCGATTTTCAGGCGATGCAGCGCGATGGCGCCAGCTTCGCCGGCCAGAAGATCATCGATCTGATCACCGTCAACGGCGTGCGCGTCGTCGCCGAGGACGGCACCTGGGGCCTGGTGCGGGCATCGTCGAACAAGCCGGAGCTTGTCGTCGTCGTCGAAAGCCCGGTGTCGTCGCAGCGTCGCCGGCAGATGTTCGACGCCGTCGACGCCGTGCTGCGCCGCAGCCCCGAAGTCGGCGCCTACAACCAGACTTTCTAGCTTCGGGACCTGGTCGCAGCAGCGCAAACGTCAGCGACGGGTACTAGCCGGCGGAAGCGGTCTGCTCCAGGGCGCTCCAGTCGAACGCTCGCGCCCAGTCGGCAAAACTGTGCCAGCGGACCTCGGGGAAATCCTTGCGCAAGGCGGTGATATCGACGTCGTAGCCGACGCGGTCGAACCATTCGAACATCAGGGCCGCATCCTCGCTTTGCTGGCGCGCCACGGCGAGCGGGATTTCCTGATAGCGGATCGGGCGACCGATGGCCTCGGACAGGATTCTCGCTTGCTTTTCACCCGACAATTCGTCCCCGGCGAAATCGAACCGCTTGCCGAACACCTGTTCTCGCCGTTCGGCCAAGGCGGCGACGAAGCCGCCAATGTCCGCCAGGGCGACCAGTTGGAGGACGCGTTCGGGAGGCATCGCGAAGGCATAAGTGCCCTGGCTGAGCGCGCCGATCGACCATGGCGCCACAACATTCTCCATGAAGGCGACCGGCGCGCTGATCGTGTAGGGGATACCAAGCCCGACGACATGCTTCTCGACCAGATACTTGCTTTCGAAATGCGGGATGCCGGTCTTCTTGTCGGCGTCGGCAACGGAAGAATAGATCAGGTGTCCGACGCCGGCAGCCTTGGCGGCATCTGCGGCGATGATCCCCTGGCGGGTTTCCTCCTGCATGCCAGCCTCATAGCTGTTGCCCATCAGGAACATGGTCTCGACGTCTTTTGCGGCCCTGACGACGGAGGCTGCGTCAGCGAGATCGCCGGCCACGATCTCGGCGCCCGACAACGCCAGTTGGCGTGCGGCCTCACTGTCCGGCTTGCGCGTCAGGGCCTTGACGCGATGTCCCCTGGACAACAATGCGCGCGCAACCGCGCCGCCTTGCTGGCCGGTAGCGCCGGTCACCAGAATGTTTCGTTTGCTGGCCATGGTGTCTGCTCCTTCTTGTTTGGCTGCAGCAAAGTTAGGATCTTTCGCATTGATGCATAATTGACTATAATTGGGAAACGTCGTCCCAATTTTGAATACAATGATCGACCTCAACGATATCGTCGTGTTCGCTCGCGTCGTCGAAGCCGGCAGCTTCACCGCTGCCGCGCGGCTGCTCGCCATGCCCAAGACGACGGTCAGCCGCCGCATTGCCGCGCTCGAGCGCGAAGTCGGCGTCCGCCTGCTGCAGCGCACGACACGTAGCCTCAACCTGACGGATGCCGGGCGTCTCTACTATGAGCAGAGCAGCCAGGGCCTGCGCACCATCGAGGAGGCAAATCTGCGCCTGGCGGAGGCGAGGGCGGAGCCGTCGGGCACGATTCGCATTTCGGCCCCGGTCGGCTTTGGCGGCCATTTCCTGATCCGCGCCGTGGTCGACTTTCTCGCAATGTATCCGAAGACCAATGTCGAACTCCGCCTCACAGACGACAGGCTCAATCTGGTCGAGGACGGCATAGACCTCGCTTTCCGCACAGGGATGCTTCAGGATTCGACGCTGATCGCCCGCAAGCTCGGCTCCACGCACCGGCTGCTCGGCGCCAGCCCGGACTATCTCGCCCGGCACGGCACGCCGCAAAGCCCGGCGGACCTCACGCACCATCAATGCGTCATCGCAGGCGCTTCGGCCTCAGGCGCCCATTGGGTGCTGGAAGGGCCACACGGCCAGGAAACGGTCATGGTGGCAGGGCGCTTTGCCGCCAATGAAATGCAGGCGGTCGTTGCGGCCGCGCTCGCCGGCTTCGGCATCGCCCAATTGCCCCAGGCGATCGCCGAAGGGCTGATCAAGGAGGGGCGACTGCGGCACGTTCTCGCGGATTACACGACACCGGCCGGCGGCCTGCATGCCCTCTATCCGAGCGGCCGCCACCTATCGCCCCTGGTCAAGGCATTTATCGAGCTTGCATCCAAACGCATTTCCAAGGGCATAAACACCGCTTAAGGCTTGTGTAGTAGCACCGGCCACCAATTGCCTCTGAGCGCGAGACCTGAATGACCGAGCGGATCGTTAGTTTTGTCATGAGCGGCGGCATCGGCTCGCGGCTCTGGCCACTGTCTCGCGAGGACAACCCCAAGCAGTTCCACGATCTGTCCGGCGATGGCTCGATGCTGGCCAAGACCTTGCGTCGACTGACGGCGAGACCGGAAGGCGAAACGCCCATCTTCCTGATCGCCTCGGAGCGTCATGCCGACCGCGTCCGCGCCGACCTTGCCGGCCTCGATCTCGCCGGCGGCGGGCCGTTGTTCGAGCCGACCGGTCGCAACACCGCCGCCGCCGTCGCGCTGGCGACGCTGCGCACACTGTCCGAGTTCGGCGACAGCCTGGTTCTGGTGGTGCCGTCGGATCACGAGATCAACACCCCGCGCCAATTCTGGCAGAGTGTCGAAGCCGGTACCGAGGCAGCGCGCGCCGGCCGGCTGGTGGTGTTTGGCGTCAAGCCGACGCAGCCCGAGACCGGCTACGGCTATATCGAAGTCGCGGCCGAAAGCGGCGGCACCTTCGACGTGTCGCGCTTTGTCGAAAAGCCGGACCTTGCGACGGCGCAAAACTATCTCCAGGCCGGAAGTTTCTATTGGAACACCGGCATCTTCCTGTTTCGCGCCGGCGCCATGCGCGACGCCTTCGCGGCGTTCCAACCTGACATCTGGCAGGCCACCGAAGCGGCCTACAGAGCGGCGACATCGGATCTGTCCGGTCTCTACATGCCGCTGGAACTCTATGGGGCCATCCCGTCGAACTCGATCGACTATGCCATCATGGAGCGGGCAAAAGACATCGCCATGGTGCCAGCCGGCTTCCGTTGGAACGATCTCGGCTCCTGGCAGTCGCTGCTCGATGTCGGCCCTGCCGACGACCAGGGCAATGTCGTCATCGGCGATGTCGTCGCCATTGACTGCGAGAACTCCTACATCCGCAGCGACGGGCGCCTGCTATCGGCGATCGGCATGAAGGACGTCGCCATCGTCTCGACCACTGACGCCACCTTCGTCGCCCCGGTCAGCCACAGCCAGCACGTCAAGAAGATCGTCGAACAGCTCGAGAAATCGGGGCGGCTGGAAACCCGGTTCACGCCGGCGCATGACCGCGTCATCGAAAGCGGCGCCTGGCGACGGCGCGTGCATCACTGGCTGTTTCAGGAGACCTTGCCGCTATGGTCGACATCGGGCGTCGACGAGCGTCATGGCGGTTTTTACGAAGCGCTCGGCCTTGATGCCTCACCGCTGATGAAGCCCAAGCGCATGCGCACCATGGCAAGGCAGGTCTATGCCTTCGCCGTCGCCAAAGCGCGCGGCTGGGACGGTCCGGCCGACCGGCTGATCAGCCACGGCATCGACTTCGTGGCCAAGAATGGCCGCACCGACAAAGGCGGTTGGGTGCGCACGCTGAACGTCGACGGCTCCGTCGCCGACGCCACCGAGGATGCCTACGATCATTCCTGCGTGCTGCTGGCACTGGCGCATGCGCACATGTCGGGCAATCCCGACGCCTTGCGGCTTGGTCAGGAAACCTTAGCCTTTCTCGACACATATCTCGAGGACAGCCGCCTGACCGGCTTCCTCGAAACATCTGACGGGGAGGGCGAGCGGCGCTCCAACCCGCACATGCATCTGCTCGAGGCGTTTCTCGCCTGGTACCAGGCGACCGGCGAGCGCACCCATCTGCGTCGTGCGGCGCGCATCATCGACCTGTTCCGCAGCCATTTCTTCGACGCCGAAAGTTGGACCCTGGGCGAATATTTCGATGCCGAATGGAAACCGTCCGCCGGCGAGAAGGGGGCCTGGACCGAGCCCGGTCATCACTTTGAATGGGCGTCCCTGCTGGTCGATTTCGCCGGGCGTAGCGGCCAGTCCGAACTGAGCGGCTTCGCCCGAAAACTCTATGCCTCGGCCATCGCCAACGGCCTCAACCGCGCTACCGGTCTCGCTTATGGCGCCGTCTCCAGGCAAGGCCTGCCGCTCGACCGCGTCTCCCGCAGTTGGCCGCAGGCCGAAGCGGTCAAGGCGGCGATTGCGCTGGACGGCTCGGGCGGGCCCGACCTCAAGCCCGAAATCGAGGAACGCGTTGGCCGCCTGTTCCGTTGGCACATCGACCCGGCGCCGCTAGGCCTGTGGATCGACCGCATCGACGAACGCGGCCGCTCGCTGGCGACCGACGTGCCGGCCAGCATCTTCTATCACCTGGTTTGTGCGCTGACCCAGTATCTGGACAGCACGGCGCAGAAGCCGACATAGGCTGGGTTCAGTACGGGCTCGCCACGTCGCCGGTCTCGACATAGATCGACTTCAGCTGCGAATAGAGCGCCAGTGCCGCCAGCGAATTCTCGCGGCCGATGCCGGACTGCTTGAAGCCGCCGAAGGGGATCTCTACCGGCGTCAGATTGTAGGCATTGATCCAGCAGGTGCCGGCCTGCAGCTCGGCGATGACGCGATGGGCGCGCGGCAGGTCGCGCGTGAAGACGCCCGCGGCAAGGCCAAACTCGGTGTCGTTGGCGCGGTCGATCACCTCGTCCTCGCCGTCGAACTTCAGCACGCTCATCACAGGCCCGAAAATCTCCTCGCGGGCGATGCGCATCGTGTCGGTGACGCCGGTGAAGACGGTAGGTTCGACGAAGAAGCCACCGTCGAACCCCTGCAGCGAAGGCACGTTGCCACCGCAGGCCAGAACTGCGCCATCCTGCTTGCCGACCGCGATATAGCCGACCACCTTCTCATGCTGCGCTCTGGAGACCAGCGGTCCCATCTGGGTTTCGGGGTCGAGCGGATCGCCGATGCGGATTTTTTTCGTCCGCTCGACAAGCCGTTCGACGAAGCGGTCGTGGATGCCGCTCTGCACGAAGACCCGCGTGCCGTTGGAGCAGATCTGGCCGGTCGAATAGAAATTGCCGAGCATGGCGCCACCAATGGCATTCTCGATGTCGGCATCATCGAAGACGATCAGCGGCGACTTGCCGCCAAGCTCCATCGTCGCGTGCTTCATCTTCGAACCGGCCAGCGACAGCACCTTGCGACCGGTCGGCACCGAGCCTGTCACCGAGACCTTGGCGACGACATCATGACCGACAAGCCCGGCGCCGACATCGCCATAGCCCTGCACGACGTTGAACAGCCCATCCGGCAGGCCGGCCTCGCTGTAGATTTCAGCCAGCGCGAGCGCTGACAGCGGCGTGTTTTCCGACGGCTTGAACACCATGGCGTTGCCCATGGCCAGCGCCGGCGCTGATTTCCAGCCGGCGATCTGGATCGGGTAGTTCCAGGCGCCGATGCCGACACAGACGCCAAGCGCCTCGCGCCGCGTATAGGCGAAGGGCCCGCCGAGATCTATCGCCTCGCCATTGTAGGCGGCAACCGCGCCACCGAAATATTCCAGGCAGTCCGCGGCCGACGGCGCATCTGCCACCAGTGTCTCCTGGATCGCTTTGCCTGTGTCGAGCGTCTCTATGCGAGCGAGGTCGGCGTTGCGGGCGCGCAAGATGTCGGCGGCGCGGCGCAGGATGCGTCCGCGTTCGACCGGCTTCAACCGCGCCCAGGCAGGCTGCGCGGCACGCGCGGCCTCGACGGCGAGTTCCAGCACGTTCGGCGTCGCCGAACGCAGCATGGCGATCGTCTCGCCGGTTGCCGGATAGATGACCGGCAGCGGCGCGCCCTGCTCATCGTCGATATAGCGTCCGTTGACATAGTGCGATGCCGTGGGCTGGGCGCGCATGGAGGTCTCCAAATCGTCTTCGCTTGGGCGGAATGTTCGCCGGATCATGCTCTATCTGTCGGATGCCTGCCAGCGCGGATTGATCCAGGGTTCCTGGTTGGACGGCGCCAGCGGTGTGCGGCCGAGAATGTGGTCGGAAGCCTTCTCGCCGGTCATGATCGACGGCGCATTGAGGTTGCCGTTGGTGACGCGAGGGAAGATCGAGGAATCGGCGACGCGCAATCCTTCAACGCCGATGACCCGGCATTCCGGATCGACGACGCTCATCATGTCGTCGGCGCGGCCCATCTTGCAGGTGCCGCAAGGATGGTAGGCGCTCTCGGCGTGATCCCTGATGAAGACATCGAGATCGTCATCCGACTGCACGTGGCTGCCCGGCGAGATTTCCTTGCCGCGGTAGCCATCGAACGCCTTCTGGCCGAAGATCTCGCGGGTCAGCCGGATGCAGTGGCGGAACTCCGTCCAGTCGTCAGGATGCGACATGTAGTTGAAGCGGATCACAGGCTTCGATTTCGGGTCCGGCGAGCGCAGCGTCACCGAGCCGCGCGACTTCGACCGCATCGGCCCGACATGCGCCTGGAAGCCGTGCGACTTCGCTGCCGCCTTGCCATCATAGCGGACCGCCGCCGGGATGAAGTGGTACTGGATATCGGGATAGTCGACACCGGCGCGCGAGCGCACGAAGGCGGCTGCCTCGAAATGGTTGGTGGCGCCTAGCCCGGTCTTGAAGAACAGCCACTGCGCCCCGATCAGCGCTTTCGAGAACGGGTTGAGCACCGAATTGAGCGTGATCGGCTGTGTCGATTCCTGCTGGATATAGAGCTCCATATGGTCCTGCAGGTTGCGGCCGACGCCGGGCCTGTCGGCCACCACGGCAATGCCGTTCTCCCTCAGATGCTCGGCCGGACCGATGCCCGACAGCATCAGGATCTTGGGCGAATTGATCGACGATGCGGCGACGATCACCTCACGTCGCGCCTTAACGACCTGAATCTGTTTGTGAGCTTCGATCTCGACGCCGATGGCGCGTTGATTCTCGATGATCACCCGGCGGGCGAAACCCTTGAGCAGGCTAACATTCTTGCGGTTCAACGCCGGCTTCAGATAGGCGCTTGCAGCCGACCAG
>NZ_JBFULQ010000170.1:0-10871 GCF_054049815.1 Mesorhizobium sp. P5_C1
TGCAAGGCACGGTGACGCTGCAGACATCGCAGCCGGTGTCGAAGGATGCGCTGGTCGACATCCTGCAATCGGCGCTTGCGGTGAATGGCGCCGGCATCACCAACCGCGCCGGCACCTACCAGGTTGTGCCGCTTTCCGAAATCATGTCCAGCACGCCGCCGGTCAGCGTGCCGTCGACGTCACCGTCCGGCCCCGGCGTCAAGGTGCAGGTGCTGCAGCTGCAATTCATCGCGGCCGATGAGATGAAGACCATTCTGGAACCGATCACCCGCCAGGGCTCGGTGCTGCGGGTCGATTCCACCCGCAACCTGATCACCGTCGCCGGCAATGACAGCGACCTCAATGCCATTCGCGAAGCGGTTTCRGTGTTCGACGTCGACTGGATGCGCGGCATGTCGGTCGCGTTGCATCCGCTGAAGACCTCCAAACCGGAAGCGGTTGCCGCCGAACTCGATTCGATCTTCGGCACCAAGGATGGGCCGGGCGCCAAGCTCATCCAGTTCATCCCCAACGACAGGCTGAATTCGGTGCTGGTGATCACCTCGCGCCCGGCCTATCTCGCCCGTGCGGCGAGCTGGATCAACAAGCTCGACAGGCTGGCCGAGACCAATGAAAGCCAGCTTTTCGTCTACCAGATCCAGAACCGTCCAGCCAAGGAACTGGCCGCTGTGCTGAGCTCCGTTCTTGGCACCACCGTCAAGACCGAAGGAGACTCGGGCGGCTCGAACGTGTCGCCCGACCAGACCCCGATCGCCATGCAATCGGATGGCGTCACGCCGGTGCCGTTGACCGGGCCGTCGCCTTCGCTGCCCCCGCAGGACGGACAGCCGCCCGCCCACGCCACGGTCGTCGCCGATATCGAAAACAATGCGCTGCTGATCCAGACCACGGCGCGYGATTACGAACGCATCGAGCAGATCCTGGCCAAAGTCGACGTTCTGCCGACGCAAGTCATGCTGGAAGCCGTCATCGCCGAAGTCACGCTCAACGACGAGCTGAAATACGGCCTGCGCTGGTTCTTCGAGAATGGCGGCATGAAGATCTCGCTGTCCGACGTGGCGAAGGGAGCCGCCGCGGCGGCACTGCCGGGCTTCAACTGGAGCTACGCAACCGACAACATCCAGGTGACGCTGAACGCGCTCTCCAGCATCACCGACGTCAATGTCATCTCGGCGCCAACCATCATGGCCCTGAACAACCAGAAAGCGATCTTGCAGGTCGGCGACCAGGTACCGATCGCCACAAGACAGGTGGTGGACCAGTCGTTCGGCAGCGCGCCGGTCGTCTCGGTCGAGATGAAGGACACCGGCGTCATCCTGACGGTGACGCCTCGCATCAACAATGCCGGCAGGGTCATGCTCGACATCGAGCAGGAGGTCAGCAATGTGACGAAGACGACGAGCTCCGGCATCGATTCACCGACCATCCAGCAGCGCAAGATCCAGACCCGCGTTCTGGTCAATGACGGCGAGAGCCTGGCGCTGGGCGGCCTCATCCAGTCGCGCAACAATGTCGACCGCACGCAGGTGCCGATCCTCGGCGATATCCCGATTATCGGCAACGCATTCAAGCAGAAGACGGACAGTATCGGACGCACCGAACTGATCATCTTCATCCGGCCGCATGTTGTCCGCGACATCAACGAAGCCCGCGAAGTGACGGACGAATTCCGCGGCAAGATCAGCCTGCAGACGCCGATCCAGAAGCGGCGCGGCGGCACCAAGCTGCAACAGGATCTGAAGAGGCTGGCGTATTGACGATGGCCACGCACCCATCTCTCGTGCTGGCTGCCACGGTCGCCCTGGCGGCGGTTCTGGCCGCGATTTCGATCGCCGATTTCCGCAGGCAGATCATCCCGGACGGGCTCAACCTGGCTCTGGCCGCCCTCGGCCTTGGCTATCAGATGGCGGCGGAGGCGGACGGCCTGCCGCTGCGGCTCCTGTTTGCAGCCATGACTTTTGCCGTTGCCTGGCTGATACGGCGCGGTCATTTCCTGATGACCGGCAAGATCGGTCTCGGCCTCGGCGACGTCAAGATGCTGGCCGCCGCCGCATGCTGGATCAGCCCGCTGCTGTTGCCGGTGCTGTTGTYCATCGCCAGCGCCAGCGCTCTGCTGTTCGTCGGCGGGCACGTGCTTGCGACAGGGCCCGCAGCGGCGCGGGCTCGTGTTGCCTTCGGTCCGTTTATCGCCATCGGCCTCGGCTGCAGCTGGGCGCTGGAGCAATTTGCAGGTTTGAACATGGGACTGCTCTGATGATCACTCAGCGCTTCACTCAACTTTCCGAAAAATCCGGCCGCGCCAGAAAATCTGTCGGCGCCAGAAAATCTGTCGGCGCCAGAAAATCTGTCGGCGCCAGAAAATCTGTCGGTGAAAGCGACCACCGCGAGGGCGGCTTCACCCTGGTCGAGCTCCTGGTCGTGCTCGCCATCATCGCGTTGATCGCGACACTGGCCGCGCCGCAGGTCCTGCGCTATCTCGGCTCGGCCAGGACCAACGCCGCCAAGGCGCAAATTCGCAACATCGAAAGCGCGCTCGAGCTCTACTATGTCGACAACGCGAAATACCCGACCGCGGAGGAGGGGCTCTCGGCCCTGGTCGCCGCGCCTGCCGGCGAAGCGCGCTGGAACGGACCCTATCTCAAGGGAACAACCGGCCTGAAGGATCCGTGGGGGAGGCCTTATTCCTACGAAGTGAAGGCCGATGCGAGCGGCGTGGTCATCCGCAGCCTGGGCAAGGACGGCAAGCCGGACGGAACCGGCGAAGACCAGGACGTCAGCAACTGATAGGGCCTGGGAGTCACTTCGTGCGCGGCATCACCTGGGCATTTGCCAGGTCGAGTCGTGCAAAACCTCTCGCTGAATAGGCCGCACCATCCCGCAGAACCGAGATGGTGAACCGCACGGCGGCGGGCAGGCGCCGTGGTACGGTCCAGCTCGGCGACCACGACGAGGCCGACGCCGCACCGTCGAGATACTCGAATTTCATGGCGCTCACGCCGCCGATCAACCGCACCGGTTCGCCCGGTGTCGATGTGCCGGATTCGCTGCCGCGCCGTGTTTTCTGGACAATGGCCAGCGCGCCTCCGGCCTGGCCAAGCGAAACAGCAATTTCGCGCAGCGCGGAGGATTTGAAACCGATTGCCTGAACGGCGCTGAATTCGATCCGGGCACCGTTGCCGTTGAGATAAAGCACCATGTCCGGCGACGACTTGTACAGGGGCAACGGCTCTGCATGGCTGATGGCCGTTTCCAGAAACCGCGATGCGGCATCGACCTCCATTTGGAATTCAGTTGCCTTTTCGATGCGCATCATCGTTCGGGCCTGGCCGAGGAAGACCATCATCAGCGACGTGATCACGCCGATCAGGGCCAGCCCGACCAGCACGTCGATGAGCGCAAACCCCTCGACCGATGCCGATTGTCCCGGCGGCGATTTGCGGCCAGGCCGACGGGTGCCTGGACGTTCGCGCAGCCTGCCGGCTCGGACCTTGGAAAGAGCGCGGAAAAACGGGCCGCTCATGGGATGGCCGGATCCCGCACGGGCACGAAGGTCAGAAACGGCCCGCCTGGAAACGCACCGCCGCTGCTCTCGATGACAACAGCGGTTACCCTTGCCTTCGACACGTCTATCGTGCGGGTCTTCAGGGTCCAGCCGGATTGAGCCGTGTGGATTTGGGCTTCGTAGTCGGCCAGCATCACACGCACGGTCCTGGCCGCTTCGGCCTGGCGCTTGGCCACGGCGATGCTGCGGCTCGCCAGTACGATCGACTGGCTGGCGATACCAAGCACAAATGCCAGGATGGTCATGGCGACGATCATCTCGAGGATCGAAAATCCGTCTTCGGGGGAGGCCTGCGATGAAGACCCGGTCATGGCAGCGCGCGCCAGGTTGGAAGCCCGGTCAGCCAGTTGACCGCGATGCGCGCGGTTCGCCCTTTTTGCTGCAGCGAGATATCCATGCCGGAAGCGCTGCCGTCGGGAAGGAAGGTGAGGACCGTCTGTCGGTCGCCGATGACGGTCTGCTGGCCGGTGACCACGGTCATTTTGACATCGTCCGGCAGGGCGACGATGTCTCGTTCGCCAAAACGGATGATGCGGGTGCCGAGATCGACAACGACCTGCTTCGGCCTGGCGGTGGCGATTGCCGATGTGCGTGACAGGCGCAGCCGCATGGTGATTTCGCCGGCCATCGTCTCCAGATTCTTGGTGCGATAGTTGCTGACGAGCCCCGGCGCGGCGATCGACGCGACGAGGGCCATGATCGCCAGCACGACCAGCATTTCGACCAGGGTAAATCCAGCCGTTGCGTCCGTCGATGCGCTGGCTTCCGGCGCGGCCGTCATTGCAGCGCCAGATCGTTGATGCTGAGGATCGTGGTCATCACCGAAATGACCAGGCTGCCGACGAGAAAACCGAGCGAAATCGTCAGCGCAGGCGTCAACAGCTTCAGCACCGTGTCGATCCGCCGCGACAGCGTCAGCTGAAGCATTTTCGCGGCGCGATCCAGCACCACCGGAAGCGCATTCGCCTCTTCGCCGAGCGAGACCAGCGACATCGTCGCGTTGTCGAAAATTCCCGCCTTGACGATCGCGCCATGCAGGCGGGCGCCATTGGCGACGGTTTCTTCGATCGAGGCAAAGCTTGCCGCCAGTGAACTCTGCCTGGAAACGTTGGCGGCCAGCCCAAGCGCCTCGGTCATCGCCACGCCATTGCCGAGCAGCAGCGCAAGCGTTTCCAGGTAGCGCGCGACCACGGCATCCCTGACCAGCGCGCCGATCAACGGTACCTTCAACAGCCAATGCGAGAACTGTTTTCTGGCGCCTGTGGACCGGGACAGGAAAAGATAGGAAAGCAGGCCCAGCACCGCCGCCAGCGGGAAGACGAAGGGATAGTCCCTGAACACCGTGCCGAGCGCCGAAAGCACGGTCATGGTGAACGGCTTGGGGGCGGATGAGCCTTCGAAGATCGGTTCCAGCGCCGGCACCAGCACCGTCGCCAGAATGACCAGTGCGCCGCTCATGACCAATAGCAGGAAAGCCGGATAGGCCAGGGCCTCGACGATCGCCGCACGGCGCTTGGCCGTTGCCTCGAACGTATCGGCCAGCCGCTGGCATATATAGGCCATCTTGCCGCTGCGCTCGCCGCTGGCGAGCAAGGCGGCAACGTCGGAGGTGATCCCCGGCAGGCCGGCAAATGCTTCGGCGATCGGCCGGCCGCCTGTCGTGAGATCGAGCACCGATTGCAGCTGTTGCCGCCGTTGGCGGTTGGCCTCGCCCGAGATAACCGCGTTCAAGGCACGGTCGACGGTGAAGCCGGCGTTCAGAAGCACCGAAAGCTCGGAGAACAGCCGGCTGAGATCGACCCTGCGGGTGAATGTCAGCGCGCTGCGCCCCGGCAGGCGAAGCTGCTGCCTTTCGCCGTTCACCGGGGCAAGATGGTAGGAGCGGCGGCCCTGCTGCGCCAGTTTGCGGGCGGCATCCTGCTTGGTCGATGCATCGAGGACGCCGGTCTCGGTGCTGCCGTCGACGAGATAGGCGCGATAGGCAAAGGCCGGCATCAGTCACCTCCTGCGAGATCGATGACGCGCCGGACTTCGTCCATCGTGGTGACCTGCGATCGGGCAAGTGCGGTTGCGTGGACCGACATCGGCACGAGGTCGTCTTCGGCCGCGATTTTCCCGATCTCCATTTCGCCGGCACCCTGGTCGATAAGTTCGGCGATGCGCGGCGACACCTGCAGCATTTCGTAGGTCACCGTGCGCCCGCTGTAGCCGGAGCCGTTGCAGGTGCGGCAGGCCGGACCGGTTTGGTCGGCGCCATGGCAGGTCGGGCAGATACGTCGCAACAGCCTCTGTGCGATGACGCCTCTGATCGTCGCGCCGAGCAGATAGCCGTCGATGCCCATATCGCGAAGGCGCGTGAGTGCGCCCGCGGCACTGTTGGTGTGGAGTGTCGAAAACACCAGATGGCCGGTCAGAGCCGCCTGGACCGCGACTTGCGCCGTCTCGCGATCGCGAATTTCACCGAGCAGGATGATATCGGGGTCCTGCCGCAGGATCGAACGCAGGGCAGCGGCAAAGTCGAGGTCGATCGCCGGATTGACCTGCAACTGCGTGATGCCGGCCATCCGGTATTCGACCGGGTCCTCGACCGTGAAAATCTTGACGTCCGGCCGCGAACGTTCCGCGAGGATGGAATAGAGCGTCGTCGTCTTGCCGCTGCCGGTCGGCCCGGTGATCAGCACGATGCCGTTGGCGGCTTGCGACATGGTGCGGATTTTCGCTTGCGCGGCGACGTCGAACCCCAGCTTCTCCAACTTCAATTCGACGCCCGCGCGGTCGAGAATTCGAAGCACGATGGCTTCGCCGTGGATGGAGGGAATGACCGAGACGCGCAGGTCGACGTCGCGGCCGCGCACGGCAATGCGCATGCGTCCGTCCTGCGGCAGACGCCGTTCGGCAATGTTGAGCCGCGACAGGATCTTGATGCGGGTGGAGATGCCGGACAGCATCGCGATCGATGCGGTGTCGACGGTGGACAGCATGCCGTCATGCCTGAAGCGGATGCGGACGTGATCCTCGAGCGGCTCGATGTGGATGTCGGTGGCTCTCGCATCGACCGCCTTGTGGATGGTCTCGGCGACGAAGCGAACGATCGGCGCCTCGCGGGCAAAGTCCTTCAACCGTTCGAGGTCGTCGGGGCCGAAATCCAGGGTTTCGCCACCGTTGCCGCCGTTTGAAACCGCCGCGATGGCCGATTGCTCGATGCGGTCGATGCTTTCTGCAATCATGCGCCTGGGCAATATGCGCAGTGCCAGCGTCCGCTCATAGTGAAAGGCGAGCGCGTCGATGGTTGCCGACGAGAACGGATCGGCCACGGCGACGACCAGCCGTTCGGCGTCCATCTGCAACGGCAGGATCGCATTTTCACGCAGATAGGCCAGCGGCACGCCTGCCAGCATTTCGGGGCTGACCTGTTCGGGAATCTCGACCGGCGTCGGTGCGTTCAGGTAGCGGCTGAGGCTGTTGGCAAGGTCCTGCTCGCCGATCAGGCCGAGTTCGGTCATCACCGTATCGAACGGGTGTCCAGATGTTCGCGATGCCCCCAATGCGCGCTGGGCGGCGTGCGCGGTCAGCACCTTCTCGCCCTCGAGAAAGGCAAGGAACGCCTCGATCCCCTGGGTCTGGCCCCGGGTCTGGCCAACGGGCGGCGAAGACGCGTTCATGAGCTCCACCCGCGCAGGATCTGCGCTGCCTCGGCGCCGAAAAGCACCTCGCAGCCGGCTGCGCCGACGACTGGCGGCAGTGCGGAGGCTGCAGGGACCGGGCTTCGGGCAACGCGCTGGAATGCCGTCGGGCTGAGCGGGGACCTCTCGATGATGAACCCGGCTTCGGCCGTGATCCCGGATCCGTCCCGCCTCACGACCACGTCGACCGTGTAAGCCGATGCGTCGGCCGGCGCTTCAGTGACCGATGCACCGCTGGCACCGGCAAGCGCAGCGCGAAGACGGTTCGGCGCGCGATCGGCGCTGATCGTGCCGCGCTTCGAGTTGACCGTGAAAACAGCGTGGAGGGTCTGCAAGGGCAACGACGCAAGGGCCGAAAACTCCTGCAGTTCGGACACCGATTCGAACGGCGCCCGCTTGTCTTGCGGCGGCCCGACAGGGCTTCTGGGCTGGCCAGCGAACAGCGTGACATTGTCACGAAACCGGATCGCGGCCTTGGCCAAGGCTTGCGCCATCTCCCGCTGGAAGCCGAGCGATGCGAAACCAAGTGCCAGCAACTGGTCGTCCGCGGTATTGAGATCGATCAGCCCGTCATGATCCTGGACGCGGACATCGAAGCTGAAGCCTCCCTCCCGGCACGCTGCGGGTGTGGAATCCAGCGGCAATGTTTTCGCCCCCGAGCCGCCGACCAATTCGCTCGCAACCACATTGCCCAGGCCTTCGGCAAGCAGCGACAGGCGCTCCTGCTCGACCTCGTTGTTGGCGATCATCAGCCGCGTTTTTGCCGTCACGGCAAAGGGGACGACGATGGCCGAGACGATCAGCATGAACACCAGCACGGCGACCAGCGAAAAGCCGCTGCTCGCGCTTTCGCCCCCTGCGTTCGGGCTTTCGTGGCGGTCGCTCATAGTTGCGGTTCGTTCGGCGCTGGCAGCGGGACATCCGGGGCCGCTGGCGGGGCATTTGGGGGTGGTTGCGGGGCGTTCCTCCATGGCGGATAGAGCGGGACCCGCGCCACCTTGCCATTGCGCTCCAGCACGGCCTGATCCTTGTCGATCGCCGACACCGTCCAGCCGTCGACGGTCTCGCCGCTGCCGTACCAGATCGCGGTTTCGCTGCCGGCGACGCGCATCAGGGCCTTCGCCCCCCCACCGTGAATGCTGATGCCCAGAAGCGCAGGCGCGGCGGCGGGCGCGGCCTCGGGCGGTGGCGGCGTCTGTTCGACGGCGGCCGCGACGACCGCAACCGGCGGCGGCCCAGCCGGTGGGGCGACGAATTTCCGGCGCATCGGCGTGAACAGCGGCCGCTCGAACGTCTCGCTGAAATTGCCGGCCTCGGGAAACTGCAGCGCTCCCGCCGCCGAGGCCAGGCCGCCGTCATGCCCCTTGCCGGAAGCGACCGGCGAGATGTCGACCGGCGTGTCGTAGAGGACGACATTGACCAGGACGAGGCCCGCGATCATGGCCGCAATCGCCAGCCCGGCGAATTTCCGGGTCATGGCTTGACCCCGCCCGGCGCCGGCGCCACCGGCGTTTGCAGCGGGCCGTAAAACAGGATTTCGGCAAAGATCTCAGGGTCGCCGGTGCGCCCGGCGACCGGCCCGACGTCGGTCGTGCGCAGAGTGGCCTCGCGAATGAACAGCACCGGAAGCGATGTTTCGATGGCGAGAACGGCGTTGTGAATGCCCTCCAGCGGTCCCGAAAGGTTGGCCCGCAGCCCGATGAAATCGACGCCCGCTTCGCTCAGCACCGGCGCATTGCCGGCCGACAGCACGTTGACCCCGTTGGCGGTGGCAATCGCGTTCAGCCGGGTCTGCAGCCCGCCGCGAATGATCGCCTCGCTTTCGCCGGTGAGAAACTCGGGATTTGCCGCGGCCACGGGGCTGGCGGCGCTGTCGAGGCGCTTGGCCAGCGCCGCCACGCTCTGCAACTGGCCGAGAAGCTCGCGCTTTTCCTCGATCCGGGCTTGCGCCGAGGCGACGCTGTCGAGCCCCGCGAACATCGCCCAGGCCAGGACACAGGCCGTCACCGCCGCAAGGGCGAGCGCAATCAGGCGGCGGACCAGCGGGCTGGTGTTGAGGATCGCGGAGAGCATGGTCAGAGCGCTCCGATCTTTGCCGAAATGGTGAAGTGTTCGCCGTCCTGGCCAGGAACCCTGACCACCGGCGAGGCGAATTCGGGCGCCGAAAACAGCGGCGAATCGTCGATCGGCTTGATCAGTTCGGCGGCGGAAGCGGAAAAGCCAGTGATGGTCAGGTCGTCGCCCTTGGCCGAAAGATCGGTCAGCCAGGCCGAGTCGGGAAGCAGGTGTGTCAGTTCGGCCCAGACGCGCACCAGCGACGCGGTCGTCTTCTTTTCCGTGCGGATCCTTTCAATTTGCTCGATGCCGGTCTGGCGCTTCTGCAGCGCGGTGCGGGCCGCCTTGGCCAGCAGCTGTGCATCGGCGATCTCTGTGTCCAGTTCCGCGCCGGCCTGCCAGGTACGCCAATGCGCATGTCCGAAGGTGACCAGCGATGCCGCAGCCAGCATCGAACAGGCCGTCACCCAGGCGGTCCTGGCGCGCCGGTCGCGCGCGGTCGGTGGCCAGATGGCGGCGAGGCTGAGCGGATCGGCCCGCAGCGTGCCCTCCGGTTGCGACAGCGACAGGCAGCGGATCGACCCGCCGGCCCGGCGGACCGTGTCAAGGACCGCGGCAAGCGTCTTCGCCTTGACCACATGGTAGAAGCAGTCCTGCCCGACCTGACTGGCGAAGACGACATGCACTTGCGCCGGGTCGATCGGCGTCGAGGCCAGAAGGTCGAGCTCGGCCATGTCGCGCGCCTGGCGAAGCGGCAGCCGCCGCGCCGCCAGTTGCCGGGTCAGGAACAACCCGGGCTGGATCCGGATATCGAAGCTCGGCCGCCTGCGCCGGGGCCCGCCCTGGAGAAGTGCCAAGATCTCGTCCGAGGACGCTGCGAGCGCCAACGGGATCGATTGGAACTCCGGCGCATTGGCCTCGCGGGCGCGGATGCCGTCATCCGCCAGGCTGATGATCCAGTCGCTTGTCGAAGATTGCTTTTGTCCGCGCGCGACCCGCGACCAGACACCTCGCAGCTCGTCGAGCCACCAGTCGAAAAAATCAAGAACCTGCGCGTTGAGTGTCGCCACGACCAGCCGCCCGCCACCCCGGCTGATTCTCAGCCAGGATTTTCAGGCTGAGACTACTACAATTGCTGGCGTGATGCGGATATTCGCGAAGACGGGGAAGGGCGGTTGGCCACAGGTTTGTTGGATAGCGGTGCCCAAGCGCAACGCTATGGTACCTCGAAAACACCTTGGCGCGCCCGTTACCGCGCTGGGTCACGTGATGCGGCAGTCCGGGAATGACGATGCGGGCAAGGCGAGCCATGGGGGCAATCTACACACAAACGATGGTCGAGCGRACATGCAAAAAGTGCACTGTCACCGTAATTCGCACTGTCACCGTAATTTCTTCGTTATTCAATTCCAAGAAAGGACTTTGCAGTTAGCATGACAAATGCACGATCAAGAACTCCAGATTCTATAGATGAAATCAAACTATCTGCGTCATTTATATTTTCAAGAAAGGGGATAATCAATGTAGAAACGATATTTGATATGTTAGCAGATCTTTCATCGTCCTTTAGT
>NZ_JBFULQ010000171.1:0-10869 GCF_054049815.1 Mesorhizobium sp. P5_C1
AACTCGGGCAAGGTGCTATTCAATTTTGAGGAGGTCGCGATTACAGGCAGAGATCGCGGTGGCTCGACCGTTTTCTACAAAGATGAGGATGGGAAGATCTATTGCACTTTCCAGGTGCGGGGCCGTGGCGGTGAGAACCTGATCGGGACATATAGCTATCTCGACCTCACTCCCGTCGGTCGCAATGAAAATGGGCCGTCACATACTTTGGGCGACTGGGTCCGTCTTCACGATGAGTATGAGGGCCGATGATTATCCATTTGTCGCCGCGCGGCTGAGCAACGCCCTGCCTTGGCGTGGGCCTCCGGGCGTCTCCACAGCTTCGGCGATCAAGTGCTCGCCAGATGCTCGGCCCACAACGCCACCGTCATCTGGTCCAGAGCGGCTTTGCCGCCGGCCGCCAGATTATCGGCGTTCCGGGCGAGCTTGTCGTCGGCCTTGCGGTGCTTGCTGCCCCAGGCGCCGAGCGTCGCCAGCACCGGCAGCAGGTCGATGCCGGCCTCTGTCAGCCTGTAGACCGTTTTCAGGCCGTGGGTCGGGTCGTCGCTGCGGTTGAGGATGCCTTCTTCCTGGAGCGTCTGCAGCCGCTCGGCCAGCGTGCGCGAGGAGATGCCTTCGTCGGACTGCAGGAATTCCCGAAAATGCTTTTTCCCGGCGAAGATCAGGTCGCGGATGATGAGCAGCGTCCAGCGGTCGCCGAGCAGTTCGAGCGACAGGTTGATCGGGCAGCCGGACTTTCCCTTGGTCGACATGTCTATGGTTCCATTTTTAAATCAATTTACTATTGACATCATTCTCCGCCGTGCGTCAAATGGTTCCAGAAGTAAAGCATTCGTCAGTGTGGGACAAACCGGAGAATGACCATGAAAAAACTGATCCTGCAGATGCAGATGTCGGTCGACGGCTTTGTCGGCGCCGACGAGGATCATCACTGGCAGCTCTGGGAATGGGGCGACGACAGCGCCTGGGACGGCGAGCTGAAGCGGGACTTCAACGCCGTCTTCGCCGGCGTCGACACCATCCTGCTCAGCCGCAAGATGGCCGAGGAGGGTTACCTGACCCATTGGGGCAATGCGGCGAAGAAATTTCCGCACGATCCGTTCTATGCCTTTGCGCAACGCGTCGTCGAAGCACGAAAGGTGGTGCTGAGCGACAGGCTCAAAGCCTCGCGGTGGGAGCGCACAACGGTGGCGAGCGGCGACCTGCCGCGCGAGGTCAAGGCGCTGAAGGCGGGCGAGGGCGGCGATATGGCCGTCTTCGGCGGCGCCGGTTTCGCCTCCTCACTCATCGCGGCAGGGCTGGTCGACGAGTTCCAGTTGTTCGTCAACCCGGCGGTGCTGGGCGCGGGACGGCGGATCTTCGACCAGGGCGGTTTCGAGACCCTGCGGCTGCTCGGCTCGAAAGCCTATGCCTGCGGGATGGTGGTCAACCGCTACGCGCCAGTGGCATGATCCGAGGCATGGCGGAGGCATCTCGCCGATAAAAATGTTTGGGCGGAATCCTTTGCCTGCGTCTCTTCGTCTTCAACGTGCGGTCGCCAGCAGGGCGGGCGCATCAATCCTGAACGGAGAGACAAGACCATGATCCTGGTGACAGGCGCCACGGGCCTGAACGGCAAGGCGATCGTGCGCGAGTTCGCACGGCAGAAGCATGAGGTGAGGGCGCTGGTGCGGGACCCGGCCCGTGCCTCGGCGGCGGGGCTCGACGACCTTGCCGGGATACAACTGGTCGAGGGCGATATGCGCCGGCCTGAAACGCTGGGCGCTGCACTCGACGGCATCGACCGCGTGCTGATGATTTCGACCGCCGCCGAGGACATGACGGAAACGCAGTGCCGCTTCATCGACACCTGCAAGCAGGCCGGTATCGCCCATGTGGTGAAGTTTTCTGGCGCGGAATCCAACATCGGCTATGACGCGACGAAATTCCGCTTCACGCGGATGCATGAGGAGATCGAGCGCTATCTGGAAGGGGCAGGCTTGGCGTGGACGCATCTGCGCCCCAGCCAGTTCATGCAGGTCTATCTGCGCGACGCGCCAACCATTGCCGCCGAGGGCGTTTTCCGCCTCGCACTCGGCGACACCGAGTTGTCGCCGGTCGATGTCGAAGACATCGCCAAGGTTGCCTTTCGGCTGCTGCGCGATGGCGGCCATGCGGGCGAGAGCCTCGACATGACCGGGCCCGAGGCGCTGACGATGTGCGATGTCGCGGCGCGGATATCGCAAGCGATTGGCAAGTCGGTTCGCTATGTCAATGTGAGCCCTGAAGTGCGGCGCCGCAATCTGGTGGCCGGCGGCATTCCAACCGACTTCGCGGATGCGCTGGACGAGCAACTGGCCGAGCGGCTGCGGCGGCCGAAATCGCGGGTGCATCTGGCGACGCACGAGATGTTCGGCGTGCGGGCAACGCCGTTCGTCGAATTCGCCCGGCGTCATGCTGCAATGTTTGGCGGCGAGCACTAGCCGCGCGCGAAAAAACTTCCGCGGCCACGTATCCTTTCCGACCGCCCGTTCGTCCTAGGCTTCGAAGGTCGCGCGGCCCGCGATCCGCAACCCCGGGAGACCATAATGGCGAGCATACAGAGCGAGGCAAACAGGAACCACTATGCGGCGCTGGCTGCCAATGCCGGCAACTGACTAGTCCGCAAGCGATCATCGACTACAACGACACGCATTGGACGGCGCTGACCGGCGAACCCGGCGGCGTCGACTATATCGAGGTCGATGCCGGTGGCGTGCCGGCGATGTGGATCGTGCCGAAGGGCGCGGACGAGCAGCGGGTGCTGTTCTACGCGCATGGCGGCGGCTTCATCGGCGGCTCGATCTACACGCACCGCAAGCTGGTCGGGCATCTGGCCAAGGCCGTCGGCTGCCGGGCGTTGCTCTACGGCTATCCGCTGGCGCATCAGGCGAAGCATCCGGCCCAGCTCAATGCGGCGATGACCGCCTGGAACTGGCTCACCGACCGCACCCGGCAAGGCTTCGACACCAGGCACATCGCACTTGCCGGCGATTCCTGCGGCGCGGTGCTGACCTATGGCGTGCTGCAGTGCCTTCGTGCGGAAGGCAGGCCGCTGCCTGCCGCGACGCTGATCATCTCCGGCTGGTTCGACATGGCGCTGACTGGCGCCAGCTATGAGACCAACCGCGACAAGGACCCGGCTTTCGCCAAGGCTGCCGTCGACTGGCTGGTGACGAACTTCATCGACGATGGCGATCGGCTCGATCCGCTGGTCAGTGCGCTCTATGCCGACCTCAGCGGTTTTCCACCTGTCTTCCTGCAAGCCGGCGCGGACGAGACGCTGGTCGACGAAAGCCGCATGTTCGCCGAGCGCGCCAGGCTGGCCGGCCTCGAGACGCGGCTCGACGTCTTTGACGGCATGCTGCATTCCTTCCAGATGATGGCCGGCAAGGCGCCGGAAGCCGACGATGCGATCGGCCGCCTCGCCACCTGGGTGCGGCCGAGGCTGGGCTTGCCAGCTACCAGCGACAGAGCGGCGTGAGCATGCGCCGGCTGGTCGTATCGAGCTTCGTGCTTGTGGACGTGCAGCACTTGCGCAATGGTGTGGTGACGCTGACCGATATGCCGCGATGAACCAGCAGATCCGCAAACCCGTCGAACCGGCACAAGGGATGCAGCCGCGGCTTGACCCCGAAGGCCTGTTCGACCAGCGCTACAAAGAGTTCCTGGAGACGGTTTCGCATCTGCGCGTCAAGCTGCACCGGTACTGCGCGCGCATGACCGGTTCGGCCCTCGATGGCGAGGACATCATGCAGGAGGCGCTGTTCGAGGCCTATCGCAAGATCGAATTGCTCGACGATGCGCAGGCGCTGCGGCCCTGGCTGTTCCGTATCGCCCACAACCGCTGCATCGACTTCATCAGGAGCCGCCGCGCCCGGCAGCGAGCCGAGGCCGGCTATGCCGGCGACGAGATCGTGCTGCCTGTCGAGCCCGCCGGTCCCGGCGCCGGCCGTGCCATCGAGCGGCTGGTCGTGCATTTGCCGCCGAAGGAGCGCGCCTGCGTGCTGCTCAAGGATGTCTTCGACCATTCGCTTGAGGAGATCGCCGATCTGGTCGGCTCGACATCGGGCGGTGTCAAGTCGGCGCTCAACCGCGGTCGCGCCAAGCTCGCCGTCTTGCCGGCGCAGCCGATCGCGGCACCGCTACACGATGCCGAACTGGCGCGGCTGCTCGACCGCTATGTCGAATTGTTCAACAAACGAGACTGGGACGGGGTGCGGGCGCTGACCAGCGCCGATGCCCGGCTGCGCGTTTCGGACTGCTACAATGGCTTGCTCTCCAGCTCGCCCTACTTCGCCGAATTTGAGCGCAGCGAGCTGCCCTGGCGCATACGGCCAGGCGCCTTCGAAGGGGAAAACGTGCTGCTCGTCGACAGGCTGCATGGCGTGGTCTGGCGGCTGGCGTATCTGGTGCGGATCCATGCCGACGGCGGCGTGATCGATCATATCAGCGACTACTATGCGTGTCCCTGGATCCTGGATATGGCATCCGCCGACGCCGGATGAAGTCGGCCTCACTTGGCGTCGTGAAAAATAATGCCGACCGTGTGGCGCATGCCTGAGCGCAGGCGGCTGACGCCGTGGCGCAAGTTGACGCGGTAGTTGCCCTTGGTTCCCTGCACCGGCCGGTTGTGGACGGCGAAGGCAACCGCGTCGCCCTGGCGCAAGGGCACCACTTCGACACGGCTCTGCATGCGCGGCCGCTGTTCTGTCAGCGCGAACTCGCCGCCGGTGAAATCTTCGCCCGGTTCGGAAAGCAGGATCGCCACCTGCAGCGGGAAGGCGAGGTCGCCATAGAGGTCCTGGTGCAGGCAGTTGAAGTCGCCGGGTACATACTGCAGCAACAACGGCGTCGGCCGGGTCTGGCCGGCGGCATGGCACTGTTCGAGAAACTCGGCATGCGTCGCTGGATAGCGCATGGCTTGCCCCATGCGCTCGTTCCACTGATTGGCGACGCCGGCCAGCCTGGGATAGAGCGCGCTGCGCAAGCCGCCCAGGAGGTCGGGCAAGGGATAGCGGAAATAACGGTACTCGCCCTTGCCGAAGCCGTGCCTGGCCATGTGGATGTGGCTGCGGAAGTGCTGCTCATGAGGATAGAGGCCGGCGATCCGCCGGCACTCCTCGGGCGAGAGCAGCTTTTCGATCACCGCGCAGCCGAAGCCGTCGAGCTCGGTGGCAAGGGCTGGCCAGTCGTACGCGGCGACACGCGTCTCAGCGGCCTCGACCACGGAAGCGGCAACCTTGGCATGGGCGTTCATAGCGTTGCCTCCTTGTCGAGCAAAACGCGCTTGCGCTCGATGCCCCAGCGGTATCCGGACAGCGTGCCGTCGGTGTGGACGACCCGGTGGCAGGGAATGCCGATCGCGATGGCGTTGGCCGCGCAGGCTGTCGCCACGGCGCGGGCACCGTTCGGCTGACCAAGGCGGCGGGCAAGGGCGGTGTAGGTGATGGTGGCGCCGCACGGGATGGTGCGCAGCACGTCCCACACCCTCTGCTGGAACGGCGTGCCATGGCGCATGTCGAGCGGCAGGTCGAGACCGGCGCTAGGTGTTTCGACGAAGCGCGCTATCGCCGTGAGATCGTCGCGCAAGGCGGTCTCGTCTTCGACCAGCATCTTGCCGGGGAAGCGATTGCCAAGGTCCTGCTCGAGCGCGTCGGTGTCCGAGCCGATCAGGATGGCGCAGACGCCGATATCGCTGCGCGCCGCCAGGATCTTGCCGATCGCGGACTGGCCAATGGCATAGGCGATGGTGTCGAGGGTAGCGGTAGCGTTGCGTGCTATCGCTGTCTGTACTGCCGTTCGAGTTTGCATGGGGTTCATTGCCTTCACTCCTTTATCCGTGTCTGAACCCTAGTCGCATGCCGGCCGTGCCTCACTCCGGTGCTTGCTTTCAAATTCAAATCGCGAGCGCAAAAGTATGTGCTCTACGGCGCCCCCCTCTGTCCTGCCGGACATCTCCCACAAGGAGGGAGATTGGCAGTTCTGCCGCCGGCTTCTCTTCCTGCAACGCTGGAGATTGGCCAAGGTCGTGGTGACAGCCGATCTCCCCCCTCGTGGGGGAGATGTCCGGCAGGACAGAGGGGGGCGCCGTAGAGCGCTGATATTGAAACCATTCCCATTTTGTCATGCGACACGGGTGACGGAGATTTCACCGAGCAGGAACACTTCGCCGGTCAGGAGCCGCAGCTCGATCTCGCCGGTCGCGGTCAGGTTCCACTCGACCTTGCCATTATCGACCATCTGGCTAACGACGGTCATCACCAGTGATTTCGCGTCATCGGCGCGCCGGTCGCGTGAACTGTCGCGGGTTTGGCTGCTCCCATCAGCGGTAGTGTCGGGAGACCTGGCCATCGCGCGCATTGCGTCTCCTAGGTCTGAGAAGACCGATGGTCTGGTCTCGCCCCGCCCGATGAGCCGGACACCGCCTCCCGGTCGAGCAGCGCGCGCTTGCGCTCCGCACCCCAGGCGTAGCCGGACAGCGCGCCGTCTTTCCTGATCACGCGGTGGCAGGGAATGGCGACGGCAAGGCTGTTGGCCGCACAGGCGGCGGCTATGGCGCGGGCCGCCCTTGGCGCAGCGATGCGCTCCGCGATCTCGGCATAGGAAACCGTGTGGCCGACCGGGATGTCCTGCAAGGCCTGCCAGACGCGCTGCTGGAACGCGGTGCCGCGCACGTCGAGCGGCAGGTCGAGGCCAAGCGCCGGCGCTTCGACGAAACCGACGACGCGGGCGACCAGAGCCTCATAGTCGCGGTCGCCGCCGATCAGCCGCGCCCTGGGGAAACGGTCCTGCAGGTCGCGCACCAGCGTGTCCGGCTCGTCGCCGAGCAGGATCGAGGCGACGCCTTTTTGGCTCGATGCGACCAGGATGGCGCCGAGCGAGGATTCGCCGACGGCAAAGCGGATTTCTTCATGCGCGCCGCCGGCGCGATAGCGCGTCGGCGTCATGCCGAGCATGCCGGTCGATTTCTCGTAGAAACGTCCGCTCGAATTGAAGCCGGCATCATAGATCGCCGATGTCACGCTGGCGCCGTCCTCAAGGCCCTGGCGGATGCGGGCGGCGCGCTGCGCGGCGGCATAGTCCTTCGGCGTCAGCCCGGTGACGGCCCTGAAGACGCGGTGGAAATAGCCGGCGCTGCGCCCGGCGGCGGCCGCCAGTTCGGCGAGCGACGGTTCTTCCTCGCTCCGTTCGATCCTGCGGCAGGCGTCGGCGACCATCGCGGCGTTCCCGGCCTCCAGCGACGGGCCATCCGGATTGCAGCGCCGGCACGGACGAAAGCCGGTCGCCTTCGCCTGGTCCATAGTGTCGTGCAATTGCACGTTCTTCGGGTTGGCGCGTCGTGACGGGCAGGAGGGCCGGCAATAGACGCCGGTCGTCGCCACCGAATACCAGAATTCTCCGTCGGCCGATTTGTCACGCGAAACGATGCGCGCCCAGCGCGGATCGTCGGCAACCGGCAGCGGCGTGGATTTCAGATTCTTGGCCAGGGTGATGAACATGCCCGGCATTGAAGCCGCCAAAAGCCGGCCTCGCCACCCGTTTCCTGCCAAGTGTCAGGAGGCGCAAGCCTCATAACTGCCTTTCCTGATTGGGGAAACCCTCTTGTTCCCAAATTGGGAACTTGCTATATCAGGCCATGCAGATAATTGCCAAGAAAGCCCTGAAGGACTTTTGGGCCAAACACAACCAGGCCGAAGCTCCTTTGACAGCTTGGTATGTGGCTGTTGGCAATGCTGATTGGAAGACCCCGGCTGACATCAAGGACGCGTTTGGGGCGACAGTCGACTTCGTGGGTGACAATCGCGTCATTTTCGACATCGGCGGCAATAAGTTTCGCTTGATTGTCCACGTCGCCTACAAGTTTCACCGCGTTCTGATCAAATTCGTCGGGACACACAAAGAGTATGACAAGATTGATCCGGAGAAGGTGTGATGGAAAATATTCGACCCATTAAGACCGAAGCCGATTACGATTGGGCGATCGCCGAAATCACCAAGTATTTCGAGAATGAGCCGGAGGTTGRCTCCCTCGATGGTGACCGATTCGACATTCTCGCAACTCTGATCGAAGCTTATGAGGATAAGCACTATCCGATTAAGGCACCCGATCCCGTCGAAGCTATTCACTCACACATGGAACTGTTCAACCTGTCGCGAAAGGCTCTGGCCGAGGTGATCGGGTCGTCGCCTCGGGCGACTGAGGTGCTGAACAGAAAGCGCGCCTTGACCCTGGATATGATCTTCAAACTGAACAAGGAATGGAACATTCCCGCCGATGTCCTCGTGCAGCCCTACCATCTTGCAAATGCCAGAGGCCGCAAGCGCGCCTGAGCCGTCGCCGGACTGCCAAGCGCCGCCGACCGCCGTCGCCCGAGCCGTCGTTGCTACGCCGCCCGCTTGGGTTCGATCGCAAATGGGCTGAGACCCAACCAGGTCTGCATTTTCCTCGCGATGTGCTGGTCGCCGGTCAACGCGACCTTTGCCCCGGCCTTCTCGACCGTGATCAACCCCATCCAGATCGCCGTCATCGTGTGCAAGTCGGTCGAGACGTAGAGATCGACGTCAAAGCCCGGATCGTACCAGCACAGATCGACCTCACCGTGCTTCTCGACGATCAGCCACCACGACCGTTTGGACGCCGGTAGCTCCTGATACAGAAATTGTATCACCGTGCGCCCATCGGGCAGCGGCGAGGGGTTCAGGTTGCGCCGCATGTCCCACATCAGCAACGACGGATCGAGGTTTTTCAGCGACAGCCGGGACTCGACCCATTTCTGTCCCCAGAAGCCCATCGCCTCGACGACTGGGCGCAAATCCCTGCCGGCTTCCGTCAGCCGATATTCGAAGATGCCTTTCTCGCCCGGCACTTCCTTGCGCTCGATGATCCCGGCCAGTTCGAGCTCCTTGAGCCGTTGCGACAGAAGGGTCGGTGACATTTTCGGCACGCCGCGGCGCAGGTCGTTGAAACGGGTCGAGCCTGCCACAAGTTCGCGCAGCAGAACCATGGTCCAGCGGGTGCAGAGCACCTCGGCTGCCATCGATAGCGGACAGAACTGCTTGTATCCGTGCTGGGTCATGATTGGTGCCTCTCCCTCGAACCTGAGCTGAATATTAGGCCTTCATGAAGGAAGCGGCCAGTACGGAAACTGTACCACCCCAGTACAGATCGCGGACTGGTTGGCCGGCGTCCTGCCATGCGACCTCTTGGCCGGTGCACGGGATACCCCTTGCGCCACAACCAGGAGACGACCATGACCGCTTACATCATCGCAGACATCAAGGTGAAGGACCCGCAGTGGATGCCGTCCTATGCCGCCTCGGTGCACGATCTCGTCCACAAGCATGGCGGCAGATACCTGTCGCGCAGCGGCAATGTGAAGACGCTCGAAGGCAAGCCGCTCGACACCACGCTGATCGCCCTGATGGCGTTCCCGTCGGAAGCGGCGGCGCGTGCCTTCACCAACGATCCGGCGTATGCGCCCTTCGTTTCGGCCCGACAGGATGGCAGCGACAGCCGTTTCCAGATGATCGACAACACCGATCTGGCCGGAACGATCCCGTATCTGCCGAAGGGATGACCGTTCCCGGCATTCGTCGCATCGATTGCTGGATCTCCAAGCAACAACAGTCACAGCGCTTGCGTGTCGGGCCTCCGTATTTTCGGCCGCCTGCCAGCTGTGCTTTTTCAAGAAGAATGGAATGAACATGATATCGAACTTCCGAAACAGGCTTCTCATGGCGGGGGCCATGCTGGCCGTCTGCACCGCATTCGCGCAGGCCCATCAGGAAGCAGCTGCGTCCGGCCCCAATCCGCTGGCCGACAAGGTACGGGCTGCCAACAGCCGGTTTGTCGACGTCAAGGCCGCGACGGCCGAGGGCTATGCGCCTATTCCCTGCGCCAGCGGCATCACCGGCGGCGCCATGGGCATCCACTACGTCAGCGGCCAGTATCTGAAGGATGACAAGATCGACATCGCCCGTCCCGAAGCCGTGATGTACGAGCCGATGGCCGACGGCACGCTGAGGCTGGTGGCCGTCGAATACATCACCTCGAAAGGGCCGGCGTCGCTGGACGGACAGCTGTTCAATTTCAACAGCGCGCCCAATCGCTATGGCCTGGGCGCGTTCTACGAACTGCATGTCTGGGCCTGGAAAGGCAACCCGACCGGCACCTTCGCCGACATGAACCCGAAAGTGTCATGCGAACACGCGATGGCGCCGAGCCAGTAGCCGGCAATGGCCAGGCGGCGCCAATGCCGCCTGGCCACTCGCCCGAGGCCTGTGGGGCGCGGCTGTCCGGCGTCAGCCAGGCCCGGTCATTGTGCTACCGGATCGGGGATCGCCGATCCCAGCTCGGCGATGTCCCGGCTCGTTTGCGGCAGGAGCAAACGCCCCGTCACATACCAGAGCAGGGAGACGACAAGGATCGAGAGGTAGCCATCCACGGCATAGTGCCAGCCGGTATAGACCGAGCCGAACAGGATGAAGGCCGCAAAGGACCAGCCGACGATGGCCCAGCGACGACCGAAACCGGTCAGGAAGAGCGCGTTGAGCGTAACGAAGGCGACATGCATGCTTGGCATGGCTGAGATGCCGCTGCCCAGCTCAGGACGTCCGCTCCTGTAGGCTGCAAGCAGATAGTTGGCATAGATATAAACCGGTGCGGCGGAGCCGTTCTCAGTCAGGGCGGTTCGCAGTCCGGCAAACCGGTCACCGCCGTAGAACTGGTCGTGGAATATCGGGCCGGCGGACGACAGCAAGGTCGCAAGAACGGTGCCGCACAGGATCGTCGTCAGCGCGAACGCCCATAGATAGCGCAAGCGCCTGACTGGATCGCGCCAGAAGGCG
>NZ_JBFULQ010000172.1:0-10859 GCF_054049815.1 Mesorhizobium sp. P5_C1
ATGCTAGGCCCTGCTCGACTAGCCAGCGCTGGACGCTGCGACCGTCCGCGCGATCGCAGTTTCCGACAAGCCGACCGTACCGATCGCGGTTAACAAAACTGCAATGCAACGGTCGCGATGCTGCCAGGAACTCGTCCAGCGCATCGGCGGCGCGGCGCCCGCAAGGATATTTGACGCCCTTAGCGTCGTCGCAATACTGCTGGCTCTCTGGTGCGTCGATGCCATTGAAACGGATGCGCTGGCCAGCGATCTCGACCGTGTCGCCATCGACGACAGAGGCGCGACCATCCATCGGGTCGGGGAGCGGTTCCGTCCAACTCGATATCGTGCCTTGAAGGCCGGCGCCGTGTTGCATGACGAACTGCGTCGCGTAGGCGGCAATCGCCGCCACGGTCACGAAAACGAGCCGCATCGGCACGCCGGCGAGGCTGCGCCAGCGATAGCGCCTCGCACCAGTGTGCTTACGCCACTGGTTAGACCGATTGCCAGGGTGACGGTAGACCTTGCCCACGCCCCTCTCTCCCCGGAGGGCAGAATGCTTCCAATCGGGGGTTGAGTCCATCCATGAGAGATCGCTAAATCGGAGTAGGCTGGAGGCGGTCTGGTTGCGGTGGCACGCGGCCACAGGCGGGCGCCACGATGCGCGGAGTGCTTTGGCGGTCTAGGCAGCGGCATKTCTCRTTGGCGTTTCAGCCATGTGGATTTCGGACATCCTGTTCGAGATGATCGTCCGRAAGTTCAGRCCSGCGGCTGAAGACTGAGGCGGCTACCTTCAAACCACGCYATCGGCGTKCTCTCAGGGGTRACGGTARATTTTATATTTAGGCTTTATTTGSCGATAAGCCCGATTTGGGTAAAGACTTTCATTTTGAATGAAATCGGAAATCCATATTCTACCGTCATAGATAGCCATGTGTCCGGAAAGATGCCCATCTATTCCCTGTATAACTACAACGTCTCCAGCAATTGGCATGGTTGTATTTGTCTCAACAAATCCAGCGTTTGTTAGATTCCGTCCGTAATCTTTCGCGTCACCAGTTGGAACCAACGTTATGCCGCCGCTTTCAATTGCCTCCCTTACAGATCTTGCACAATGACCYTTGCCATGACTTCCGCCAGCACCAGCATGTCCTCGCGCAAAGGAAATAGCCYTATTTTTATCCCAAGGCATAATAATGCTCCCGGCGTRAGCGGCAYGAGCCTRGRGYAATTTACCCCAATACCGGCCCYTTGAAAATCGGACACCKCGCAGGGCGGCGGCCTTSGCTTATCRCCGCCGCGCTGAGCGTCATCCCTCGTTTGCTGAGCGTCATCCCTCGTTTGTAGTTCGCAACCAACCCCACCGCCGCTCGTTGATCCGATGCTGGTTGATCCCAGCACTCCATAAGACCCTAGCCCGCTGCCTCGTGGTGGCGGGCTTTTTTGTGCGCGAGGCTGGAACCCGTTGCAGAAAGTGGAAGTTCTGATTCTGCTCGGCAGTCACTCCCCGAGCAGCCACACAAGCTCCCGCCATCGTTATCCGGTGGCGGGCCTTTTCCCCTAGCGGTGCGTCGCTCGCCGACACTCTGGCCGCTCGCGAAACGATGTACGTCAATTGCGGTCACCCGATGTGCTGCAAGTCGACAAAGCTCGATATCCAGTTGCTGATCGACAGGCTCGGGCCTGATCATGGGTCAATGCATTGGGATCTGGTCGGGCGCTTTGGCTGCTCGGATTGCAAGGCAGAGGGTCGCGGCCGCAGCCCGGTGTTCTTCACGTGCATTCCCGACTACGCCGGCCAGCAGCAGGCACGGAACCGCGACTGGAAACCGACTTTCGAGAGCAGCTAGGATCATCTCTGATGGAAGTTGGCCGACGCCTATTGGGCGGGGGGCTTTGGGGTAACAGGCGCCGGCCAGAGACGGGCTCGAAAGTCCGCCCCGCCTTCAGGTAGGGTAAGACGGTCCGTTCTCGCATGGTGTGACCGCGTAGGTTAGGGCCTTGCCGTCAACCGAGGACCACCAACAGGTCGATCACAATGGCTTTCACAACAGGACCGATGATCCACCGCTATCGCGTCAGCCTGGGCTTCCCCAGTCCCCCGATGTTCGGCGAGGGTATCCTATGCGGATGCGATACTTAAGGCTCTTGCAGATTCGGAGGGGCCTCATGCGTCACAGCGGAGCCTTGCCCGCCGAAGACACGACCATCTCTTTGTGGCACCGGCTGCATAGCGCGCTTGTTCCGACAATCTCGCAGGCATAATCGCCCGATAGGATGAGGCGTCGGCATTTTGGGCAGCCGTAGCCACCGGCTGATGGCACAAAATCGTATTCCGGGCCAACATACGCGCACATCATATGATGGAACACCGGGAACAGCTTGAGGGCGCCACCACAAGCGGGGCACTGCGACTGGTCGGTTTCAATTTGCATCAGGTGTTGCCGTTCAGTCGAGTCGCAGCATCTGGATCAACCACTTAGCGATTCGGGCGGTGAAGTGGGTGTAATACATGTGAACGTAAACCGTTGAGCTGAGCGGCGGCGGGGTCACGCCATTGTTGAAGCGGACTCTCGCAATCTGGGTAGCCTGTCGGTCGCCGCCGAACTGCGGCTGCCGGCCAGCGTAAATATCCGAGACCGGCAGAATGTCGATTATCGTCCCAGGAATTCGACGGTTGCCGAACAACACCTGGACCTGATCGTCTATCGTGGGATTGGCCAGACGCTCGTTGGGAACGTACCAGTCGACGAAGATGTCCGTCGGATCGAGGATCTCGGCGATCGGCGCGCCCGCCACCAGGGACTGGCCGGCATACGCGACATTGGTTGAGACCACCCCCGCGACCGGCGCCAGGACTTCGCCGCCTGCGAAACTGCCCTCGATGGCATCCATGTGACCGCGAATCTTCTGGTTGAATTTGTCTAGGTCGGTAAGCTGAACAGTGGCCTCGGCGATTTCCGCTTCTTGCGAAACCACGGTCCTGAGGGCTTGCGCTCGCTCGCGGTACATGTCGACGCGATAACTGAGGCTGGCGGACGACATCTCCTCGATGTGTGCGATGGTTTCCTCGGTGAGCCGTAGATAGGAGCGCGAGGACGCCAGCGATTCCTGTGCCACCCGGAGTTTGACCCGTAGCTCGGCTCGGCGAACCGCGATGTCCGCCAGAGCGTTCATGTAGGTTGCGATGACGCTGTCGACCTGTGGCGAGTTGACCGTACCTATCACTTGACCGGCCTTGACCGTAGCTCCGGGCACCACGTTCATGGTCTTGATCTGTACGATATGGGGCAGTGAGACCACATAGCGGGGAGCTGTTACGGTGCCGGGTCCGCTCAGCAACACCAAGGGCGCGCCGAAATAGACGACGAAGAACGCAAGGATGCCAAATACGGCAGCGCCATATGCGAACCGCACAAGGCGCCCGGCCGCGCGCCGGCGGCTCTCGATCGGGTCAGGCACATTGGGATCGAGGCGGTTGATCGTTATGTTCATGACACCCTCCTTCAAACGGGGCCTCCGAACAGCGCACGACGGACGCGCGGTGGAACAAAGTCGTCATGCCGCGATGTGGCAAAGATGATCTCCGACGAATAGGAGAAGAAGCGGGCGCATTTCAGGTAGACACCTTGGTAGAATGGAAAGATCAGCGCCAAGCCCAGCCCAAAAAAACTGGCCGATCGGTTAAACATAACCAAGGCGAGCGCCATGTTGAAAAATGATAACCAGAGCAGCAGGACATAGATTGCGACGAGGAACGTAAACGCTTGGCTGCCGAACAGCAGCACCACATAGGCCAGATAGAACGGAAGGCTCAGGGTCGGGACGAGGTCGAATATGATGAAGTCCAGCCGTTGCAACGAGTCCCTCAGGCGCTCGCGGCCTTGGAACAAGCCTAGCTCGCGATACATCATCAGACGGACACGCAGCGCATCACGATCCCATCGGGCGCGTTGGCGCAACAGGCTGACGCCACTGACCGGACCGAGCGTTCCGGCCCAGGCGTTGGGGACGAAGCGAACCACATAACCCAGCCGTCGCAGCCGCAGCGTGAATTCCAGATCCTCACCAGGTCCGACGTCGAGTCCGCCCTGCCGCAGGAATACCTCGCGCCGATAGGTCGAGCAGGCGCCCGAAAGGCACGCGATGGCGCCGACGATGTCGAGCACGGACCGCCCAGCGCTAATCGACATCAGGTACTCGATGCTTTGAAGGCCGGTCCAAAGCGATTCGCTCTCGTTGACAATCCCAATGTTGCAGCTCGCGCCACCCACCCGCGGATCGCTGAACACCGAGGCGAGCCGCTCGACCGCGGTGGATTCGAAAATCGTGTCCGCATCAACGGTCATGAGTAGGTCAGCGCTTGCGAACCTGGCTGCGGCGTTGATCGCCGCGCTTCGACCGCAGCGAGTACCATGGCAAATCACCATGTCGACAAGGCCAAGAGCGCGCGCCTGCTCCGCGGTCGCGCGCGTATCGTCTGTCGAACCGTCGTCGACGATGATGATTTGGACCGGCCGTTGGGTCTGGCGATGCAACGAGGCGATTGTCGGATGCAGTCCAGCCCCGCCGTTGAACGTCGGCACTATCACACTCACCGAAGGATGGTCGGAGCGCACTGGGCCGTACTGCGACTTCCGCCATGTTCCGAACAGAACCAATGACACCAGCGACAAGGTGTAGCGCGGTATGTCGAAGATCAACGCCGAAAAGGCAAGCAAGAACAGATTGGTTTCGGACAGCGTTTGCACCATCGCGAGCATGCTGGCCATCTCCCGAAATGTAACTTGGTAGCTAAGCACGAAAGCGCTGAAACCACGACTATCGGCGCTTGGATTCATCGGGCTTGCTTAATGGACCACGAAGCGCACCCTTCCAGTCGCCGGCTGCTGCCGGGCTACATTGTCGGTGTTGCCCTTGCTGGCTGGAGGCGCTGGCGCTTACGTACGTGGTGGCCGCAAGGACGCGCCACGCCAGCGTTTAGCGCAAAACGAGAGGAACCGATCCGAAGACCGTCGTTTGCGTAACATTCAGAAAATGGATTCTGTGGGTTGCTTTTCGGGTCTCTTGTCGGGACCGCAGATTGCGGATTGACCTCAAGTTATTGAAAGTCTGGTACGCCCAACGGGAATCGAACCCCTGGTACCGCCGTGAAAGGGCAGCCCGTCCACGCACCAAGGAGCGACTGGTGGATAGGGCCTAATCCAGATGCCAGACCAAGCAGAAGATGCTCCTACCCCAGGAAGGGATGAATCCGCTGTTGGCCGAACTTACTCAGCCCATCAAGGCCGCCAAGGCCGGACTACCGAAAGCTCGCGAAAAGGTGACGCAAAACGACGTCCCAACTCAACGGCACGCTCTCGGACGCCTGATCGTTTTGCGAAAGCATGCCAAAAACCTCATTGACGCGAGAGACCGCTAGCGAAGACAGGACCATTAAGCATGTTTGTGCTATCAAAAACCGCTCCGGCGATCCCAAAAGCGGCTTCCTGCGGCGTTGCTTATTGGGTTTCTTATCGGTACCGCCGCCACGAATTTTGTCTAAGTCGTTGATTTTCTTGGTTCCCGCTCATGGGCTCGAACCACGATTCACGCCTTCAAAGGGCGCTGTCCTACCATTAGACGAAGCGGGAAAATGCAACCTGCGCCGACACCCCTAGCCGGTTCGCGCGCCGGGATCAACGCGATCCTCTTGTGATCGGCCACTGGCGGTCGGCAAAGCCGTCGCCGTCACGGGAGACGGCCAACCGGCTCGGCGCACCTGTGGACCGGGCAGCGACCGTCACGGGTCGGGACATAGGCCGACGTCGGAGCGTCGGGCCAGTCGCATTCGTTGCCGAACTGCCTGACATAGCGGTCATAGGTGTTGGGGCCGGTGGTCAGCACCACGGCGCGGCGGCTCTGGATCAGTTGTTGGAGCTGTTGGCAGCTCATTGTGCGGGTGTCGGGCCGGGCCTCGGTGAGACCGGTCGCGGCAAGCAGCATCGCTACAGTCGTCAAGGCAGTTCGATGGATGGGCATGGTGGTTACCTCAGCGGTTCACGTACCAAGCAAACGTGTCACGCAAAACTCGCATCCCCGCCAGCGGTTCGGCAACAGCGCGATCCTATCTTAGTCGAGTAACTGGCGATCGGCAATTGGCGGCAAGCCGTCGCCGTCAATCCGGGAGATCGCCGATCGCCTGGTCGCAGCGGTAGACCGGGCAACTGCCGTCACGGGTCGGGACATAAGCCGACGTCGGCACCTCCGGCCAGTCGCATTCGATGCCGAATTGCCTGACATAGCGGTCATAGGTGTTGGGGCCGGTGGTCAGCACCACGGCGCGGCGGCTCTGGATCAGCTGCTGAAGCTCCTGGCAGCCCATCGTGCGGGTGTCGGGCCGGGCCTCGGCGAGGCTGGTTGCGGCAAGCAGCATGGCCGCTGTCGTCAAAGCAATTCGGCGGGTGAGCATGGCGTACCTCAGCGTTTCACGTACCAAGCAAACGTGTCACCCGAAACTCGCATCCCTTCCAGCGGTTCCGCAACAGTCAGTTGGCCATTTTTTGCGGCGCAACCAAATGCCGCGTCGCGCATTGCTGGGGATGGACGGCAGGAAGCCCTACGAGACCCCGCAATGGCCACCCGGAGACGAGGATCGCGAAGCCATGTGTTGTTCCTTTTGCGGCGGCCGCGACCACCGCTACGAGGATTGTCCGCAACGGGATCCCGACGCCGATCCTCCGCTTGACGCCCCGGACGACGCCGCCCCCGAACCGAACTGATTGCGAAGCTTTTGGTCCGCGCACTTCGGTGGCTGTCGCCGCCGGCCAAGGAATGTCGCGCGTCGATTGCAACCAAACCCGCCACCACGCATTGCTGGGCATGGGGTGGAATGTTGTCACGCCGTGAGGGCGACGTGACGGGGGAAGGTGGGCAATGACAGAATTGGCAAGCATCAACGGTCCGCTCGACCCTCCCGCCGACGCACGGCTGGCGGCTATCGTCGATTCATCCTTCGACGCCATCATCAGCAAGGATCTGAACAGCATCATCACCAGCTGGAATGGGGCGGCGCAGCGCATGTTCGGTTACACCGCCGAGGAGGCTGTCGGCAAATCGGTGCTGATGCTCATTCCCGATCACCTCAGGGATGAAGAGGTCGACATCATCAGCCGGGTTCGCAATGGCCAACTCGTCGCCAGCTATGAGACGATCCGGCGCCGCAAGGATGGCGGGTTCATTGCCGTATCGCTGACCGTCTCGCCGATCAGAAACGCAACGGGCGAGATCATCGGCGCCTCGAAGATCGCCCGCGACATCACCGCGACCAAGGAGAGCGAGCGCCGGATCAGGCTGCTACTGAGGGAGGTGAACCATCGCGTCAAGAACCAGTTCGCGGTGATCCTCTCGATGGTCAGGGAGACAAGCAAGCGCTCGACCGATCCGCGCGAGTTCGAAGAGCTCATCCGATCCCGCATCATGGCGCTATCGCGGTCGCACGACCTGCTGSTCAACTCGGAATGGGCGGGTGCCAGCCTCTTCGACCTCATCCAGGAGCAGCTCAAGCCGTTCGGCCACGAGGCACAGGTATCGCTGTCGGGACCGCTGCTGACCTTGCAGCCGAACGCCGTGCAAAATCTCGGCATGGCATTTCACGAGCTTGGCACCAACTCTTCCAAATATGGCGCGCTGGCGGTCGATGCCGGGAGGCTCGAGATCACCTGGCAGATCGCCGCCGGTGCTTCGGGCAAGCGGGAAATCCATCTCGTCTGGGACGAAACGATGCCGGTGCCTGAAGGCGACCGGCCAGGGGGACGGCAAGACGAAGCCACGCGCAAGGGCTTTGGCACGGTCGTCCTGCAGCGGGTCGCGCCGCAATCGCTGAACGGCTCGGCGGTCCTGGAGCGCAACCCGGGTCGTGTCAGCTGGTCGCTGACGGCGCCGGTGGAATCGATCGTCGTTCCGCAGCTCGGCGCCGAAATGGCTGCCGCGGAGTCGTCTTTCGACCTGTGAGGGTCCGGCCCGGTCGGTTCACCTAACCTTTGGGGCGCTGCATCGGCTTGAACTCAACCCGGCTTCGCCGACGGCCAACCTTTTCCATCGACAGGCGTTGTCCCCGTGAAGGGAAGGGTCGCCGCGAGCGGCCGTGACGGGAACAAGGAGGCCGAGATGAGAATCCTCGCCATCGTGCCATTCATCCTGCTGGCGCTGTCGGCAGCGGCGCAAACGGGCCAGCAGCAGGACCCTGGGTCGCAGACCGACAAATGCCGGGTCCAGACCGAACAAGGCGCAAAACAGCAGCCTGGCAGCGACAATCTGACGGACACGCTCAATGACTGCGGCGGGGTGCTGAAACCGCCGGCCACCGGCGATCAGGGGATGGCCACGCCGGCCCCCGATGAAGGCAAGACACCGGTCATCAAGCCGGGCGAAGTGCCGGCCCAGCCGCCGGCACAGTAGGAGGCACGGCAGCCGAAAGGATTAGCGAACCAGCACGCCGGCCTGGTTGCACAGGGCAACGAAAGCTTCGTGCGCCTGGGCGGCACCCGCCTTGTTTTCCAGCGCCGCTTCGACCTGCTCGCGCGCGGCCTGATAGAACGGGCCGCGCTCGGCCTGCGGCCAGTCGATCAGGATTTCGCTGGCATCCTTCAGCGTGGTGATGTCGCGGATCGTGTCCGAGCCATGCGGCCTGATCCGCATCGGTGTCGACAGCATCGGCTCGGCCATTCCTGTTTTCCCGCTAATGGAGGAGTTTTGCTTCGCGCGCGGCGTCGACCATTGCCCGCATCGCCTTTTCCGGCGGCGTCCAGCCATCCAGTGCATCGCGGCAGCTGCGCAATGCCGCCCGGTAGCGCCGGCCCTGGCCCGCCGGCCAGTCGCCGAGGCATTCGAGGCTTTCCCAGGCACTGCGCACCACGCGCTCGCGCCCGGGGCTAAATTTCAGTCTGATCGGATGGGGAAACATCTTGTCGTTCAACGGTCGTCTCCTTGACTGGTGCATGCCGTCCGAAAGTGCGCGGAGGTTTCGGGACGACATGCACAAAACGAGGCGCCGGTTAACGTCGGCAACAGGGCAGGGTTCCCTGCCTTCGAGATCAAAATTTCAGTCGCCCGCAACGGCGTCCGACAAGGGCCTCGGCGGCGGCAATTCAGCGGCGTTCGCCGTTGGCCGGTCATGCTCGAACTGCTCGGTGCCGGGCAAGGCATGCAGCCATGTCTCGCGCCGGCTGGTCCACAACTCGTATTCGGGCATGAGATCGGTCGGCGCGATGTCGAGGCTGCCGATCATCACCTCGGCCTCGTTGTCGTCGACCCAGGCAACACGACCGCCGCAAGTCGGGCAAAAGCTTCGCGTGCCATAGGAACTGACGATGCCCGTCGTCTCGAAGGCCTCGCGCGGCCAGATGGCATAGGCCGAATAGACCGAGCCGCTGGCCTTGCGGCAGTCCTTGCAATGGCAGAGCCCGATTCTGAGCGGCGCGCCGTGGACCTCGAACTGCACGCCGCCGCACAGGCAACTGCCGGTCCTGCGTATGGTGTCGGACATGATGCGACCTCCATCTTGTCAGTCTGCTGCGGGGCCGGGCGGGACAGGAGATCGTCCCAGATGTTTCGTCCAGGACAAAGCCCCATCCCGATCCCATTGGACCTAGCCGCGGGCCGCCATATGGGCGTCGAGCTTCTTGCGCGACGGCCCATAGCGCTTGATGATGGTTTGCGCCTCGCTTGGCGGAATGCCGTATTTCCGGGCAAAGGCGGCGACCTCGTAAGGCTCCTCGCTCGAAACCAGCTTGCGGTCCTGCTTCGTCTTCGACTTGTCGTCAGCCATTTCAGGCCTCGCTTTCTGTTGCCGTGGAAACGCGCAGCCGTCGGCGCCCGATTCCACGATCAACAGGACATAACACAGATCGGCCGTCGCGAGTTCCAAGGCCACGACAATATCGCCGTGCCGCCGGCCTTGCCGCTATGGCATCAGGCGGGCGTGAGGCGCTTGGCGGCGAGATACATCAGCGCCGACGCGGCCTGTCCGCGCTCCCAGCCGGCGGCCTCGACCTTGTTGAGCAGCGCGTCGAGATGCGGGACGAGCATCTCCCTGCATTCCTGTTCATAGGCGGCGCTCGTCACCGGATGTTGCGGCGCAGCGATGGTCAATGCCTTGGCCATGTCCTGTTCCCCGTTTGAGTGCGGCGCCATCATAACATCAGCCGGCAAAGTGAAATCGGTTTTGCCGCAACAGTGGATTCAACGGGTTAGAGGTGTCTTGGCGCCGGGGCACGGCGCCTGCATCGGGGATTCCCACAAAAAATCTGGCTGATGTGTCGGATTTGGCGCCGGTCGCCCGTCCTTGGGCCGGAGCCCATTGCAATCCTGGAGAAAAGACCATGTCGTCGCAAATCATTCAGTCGCAAACCACTCAGTCGCAAAGCATTCAGGCACCGTGGCAGACCGCGGCACTTCTCATCGCCCGCCTGATCTTCGCCGGCGTCTTCCTGATGGCCGTGACCTTCAAGTTCATGGGTATGGGCGACACCGCCGGCTATATCGCTGCCGCCGGCTTTCCGTTTCCGCTGTTCCTGGCCTGGTGCGCGGCGCTGCTGGAAGCCGCGCTCGTGCTGTGCTTGCTGACCGGCGCCTTCTTCACGCCGGCGGCCCTGGTCGCCGCCGCCTATGTGCTGTTCCTCGGCTTTTCCTTCCACGGACCCAGCCACTGGGCCGGCAACCAGGCCGAGTTCGGCTTCTTCATCGACCATTTTTCGTTCATGGCCGGACTGCTGTTCGCGGCGGTGCATGGCCCGGGMAGGGTGCTCTCGCTGAATCCAGGATGGCCGGGCCGGGCGTAGGCGCAGGAGCCCGTCGCTAGCCCCGGATCAACCATTTGCTCACCTGGCAAGCAGTTTATG
>NZ_JBFULQ010000173.1:0-10745 GCF_054049815.1 Mesorhizobium sp. P5_C1
CGCGAATGCTCGGCTCACGGACAGGAACAGCAAGGAGGATATGGAGCAGATAAAAAACAGGCGTTTCATGCTACTTTCTTTCGTTGCAATTTTTAGCTCACCAAACATATAATTTGCCCTGATTGAAGGAACGTTATGTCTGCTTGCCTGCAACAATTTACCTTTCTCTGGGCGCGCGACAGAGTTGCCTTTCACGCTGCCCCCTGCCCTTGCGCCAACAAACCTTGCAGCTGTGTCCTCGCCGCTCTTGTGAGCGTCCACAAAATGGATGAATAGTCGGGACAGGGCGCCGCCCTGAAATTGCCGGTTTGCGGTTTTCAGGTCGCGCCATCGCCGAGCCGGATTTCCGAATGGCCAGTCCTGAACCGCACAAGAGAAGAGGTCCGATCGCAGCCCGGCTGCTGGCGCTCGATGCTTGGCTCGATTCCTCGCTCTACGAGATCGGTTTCAAGGCGCGCCAGTTCTGGGAAGCGGCGAYGATCTTCTCGCGGCGCTTCCGCGTCAACGGCTGGCGCCGCGGCATCATCGAACTGTTGAGCGAAGGTTTTACTCTGGGTGCCGGTGGCATTGTGGTGATGCTGGCGCTGGCCGTTCCGGCTTTCCAGGATACGGCTGGCGACTGGCGCGCCCAGGGCGACTTCGCCGTCACCTTCCTCGACCGCTACGGCAACGAGATCGGGCAGCGCGGCATCATCCAGCGCGATTCGGTGCCGGTCGACGAGATGCCCGATCACGTCATCAAGGCGGTGCTCGCCACCGAGGATCGCCGCTTCTTCGATCATTACGGCATCGACGTGCTTGGCCTTTCACGCGCTATCTTCGAGAATGTGCGGGCGAACTCCGTCGTCCAGGGCGGTTCCAGCATCACCCAGCAGCTGGCCAAGAACCTGTTCCTCACCAACGAGCGCACCCTGGAGCGCAAGATCAAGGAAGCCTTCCTGTCGCTGTGGCTCGAGGCCAATCTGTCGAAGAAGGAAATCCTGCAGCTCTATCTCGACCGCGCCTATATGGGCGGCGGCACGTTCGGCATCGAGGCGGCCGCCGACTTCTATTTCGGCAAGAGCGTCAAGGACCTGAACCTCGCCGAGGCGGCGATGCTGGCCGGCCTGTTCAAGGCGCCGACCAAATATGCACCGCACATCAATCTGCCGGCGGCGCGCGCGCGCGCCAATGTGGTGCTGTCCAACCTTGTCGATTCCGGTTTCATGACCGAGGGTCAGGTGCTGCAGGCAAGGCTGCACCCTGCCGATGTCGTCGATCGCGGCGAACAGAAAAGCCCGGATTATTACCTCGACTGGGCATTCGACGAGGTCAAGAAGATCGCCAAGCCAGGCCAGCACTCGCTTGTGGCCCACACCACCTTCGACGCCAACATCCAGAAGGCGGCGGAAGAATCGGTGGAGTTCCACCTGCGCCAGTTCGGCAAGGAGTATAACGTCACCGAGGGCGCTGTCGTCGTCATCGAGACCAACGGCGCCGTCAGAGCCATCGTCGGTGGCCGCGACTATGGCGCCAGCCAGTTCAACCGTGCCACCAAGGCGCTGCGCCAGACCGGTTCATCGTTCAAGCCCTATGTCTATGCAACGGCGATGGAGCACGGCTTCACGCCCGACTCCATCATTTCCGGCGGCCCGATCAGCTGGGGCACCTGGTCACCGCACAATTACAGCGGCGAATCGGCCGGCCGGATCACACTGATCATGGCGATGGCCAAGTCGATCAACACCGTGCCGGTGCGACTGGCCAAGGACTATCTCGGCATCCCGCCGATCAAGGCAATGGCCGAGGCGATGGGGGTGGAATCGCCGCTCGAATCGCACAAGACGATGGTGCTCGGCACCTCGGGCATGACGGTGATGGATCAGGCGACGGGCTACAGCGTGTTCGCCCAGAACGGCTTCGTCGGCTCCCGGCACGGCATCACGCAGCTCGTCACCCGCACCGGCGAGGTGGTCTACGACTTCGCCAAGGATGCGCCGCCGCCGCACCGGGTGTTGTCCGAGCAGGCGCTCAAATCCATGAACACCATGCTGGCGGCGGTGCCGGTGATGGGCACGGCGCGCCGCGCGCAAATTCCCAACATCGTCGTCGCCGGCAAGACCGGGACTACGCAATCCTACCGTGACGCCTGGTTTGTCGGCTTCACCGGCAACTACACGGCGGCCGTGTGGCTGGGTAACGACGATTTCACGCCGACCAAGAACATGACTGGCGGCTCGCTGCCGGCAATGGTTTGGCAGCGTCTCATGGTCTATGCCCATCAAAACATCGACCTCAAGCCGATCCCCGGCATCGACAAGCCTTTTGTCGATGAAGAGATCGCAGCCAAGGCCGGGGAAGCGCAGAAGAAGAGCGACGATCAAGCGGCAGCCGATGCGGCGGCCGAACGGCCGCCGGTGTTGTCCAGCCGGACCACGCAGACGTTGAGGGACATGACCAAGCAGTTCCAGTCAGCGCCGGCCCTCGCAGCGCCTCAACCGCCGGAAAAGCTGTCGGCACTGTGATTCTTTCCGACTGAGTGGATCTTTGCGACTGGCTTGGGCGGGCAAATCCATCGGCCCGCTTGCCACGGGACCCCGCGCCGCGATATCCCCGAGCGGCAACTCTTCGTGTCCCCGGCCCTTCATGCTCAAGAATGCACTCCTGACGCTGCTTTCGCTTGTCATAGCCATCGGCGGCGGTGGCGGCAGCGTCTGGTATGCGCTGAAAGCCCAGGATGGTGTCGGCGCCATCCGGATCGGCCAATGGACGGCCTTTCCCGATATCGGCACGCCAGCCGCCGACCCCTATTCGAAGGCCCGCGTGGCGCGTGAGGGCGTGCTTGCGCTCGGCCGTGCCGAAGGGCTGTCCTTCGTCGCCGAGCGTGACGCTGGCGGCGGCGAACTCAAGCGCGAATGCACCTACACGATCGAGGGTGGATTTCCGACGGCACGGTTCTGGACGCTCTATGCCGCCGATCAGTCGCTCGGCGTGGTCGAAACCGGAAAATCACGCCTTGCGGCGCTGCAATCCTCTGGGGTGGTACGACAACCCGACAATTCGGTCATCATTTCCGCCAGCGATCACCCGATGCCGGGCAACTGGCTGCTGACCGGCGGCTTCGGCAGAATGTATTTCGTGCTGACATTCTACGACACGCCGATCGCCAGCAGCACCGGCCTGTCGGACGTTTCGCTGCCGCGGATCCTGAAGGTCGGCTGCAATGCGTAGCTCTTATGCGGCGATGCGCAAGCTTCTGCATGCTGTCCTGCTCGGCCTGGTCGGCGCCGGCATCGTGCACATCGTCGTGCTGCTCCTGGTGCCTGAATTTTCCGAACGAGACGCCTGGTCGCGGCTGTCCATGACCTCGGACCTTTACAGGATGACGCGTCTCGATGCGGAGGCCGGTGGCGCGCCGGTGGTGAAGTCCGTCGACCCGTTGTTCTACGCGACAGCGTGCCGGTTCGATCTGGGCGAAGGAGTGGTTCGCATCAAGGCGCCGGGACATGTGCCGTTCTGGTCGGTGTCGGTCTATGACCGCAGCGGCCACAACATCTATTCCTTCAACGACCACACCGCCAACGACGGCGTGCTGGATGCCGTCGTGCTGACGCCGGCGCAGATGATCGACGTGCGCAAGGACCTTCCCGAGGACCTTCAGGGAGCAATCTTCGTCGAGGCGCCGATCGAGGAAGGCATCTTCGTCATCCGCACCTTCGTGCCCGATGACAGCTGGAAGCCGATCGTATCAAGCTTCCTCGAAAAGAGTTCCTGCGAGCTGCAAGACTTCTAGTGGTGAGGAACCGGCTTCGTCCCTGGCGATCCCGGCTTGTCGGGATCGACCGGCCGCACTTCGCCGGCATGCGACCGCTCGTAGCGGATGCCGGGGAAGATGATCACCGCCGCCGGAATTTCGGCGGGTTGCTTTGTCCGATTGCTTGGTGCCGTACGCGGCACGAAAGACAGTACCATGCCCATGATTCGCGCATTCCTCTCGGTTTCCCCGGAGCACAACGCAACGCCTCCAAATATCATTAAGGACGGCAGAGGGTTAACGGAGCGCTAACGGATCGTCGCTAACTTGATCTTTGTCTCGAGGTCAGGGCGTTCCGACCCGCGGCAAACGCGAAACCGACACAGTCCCGGTCGAGCGTGGTCGAGTTTGTGTCGAGTGCGGGCGTATCCTTCGTGTCATCTTCGGACTTCAGGCAAATCGCGATACGGACGGACTCGGGCAAAGCTGAAAGGCTGTTCCGCGCCGCGGTGTCGGCGTTCTGCTCGCTCACCCGCCCGTCACGCCGAGAGATCGGCCAACTCGAAGACCTGACGCTGCCGCTGTTCGACAATGTGTCCGTCGAATCACGCCGCTACGTGGCGGCCGCCCTGTCCGAATGCGAATATGCCCCCGCCGCATTGGTGCGCCGTCTTTGCGAGGAGCCGGTCGACATTGCCGCGCCGCTGCTCATTCGCTCCCGCGCGGTCAGTGACATCGACCTCATCGCGCTGATCGGGCGGCACGGCCTTCCGCATGCACGCGCCATTGCGCGGCGCAAGGACTTGAACCCGACCATCGCCGACCTGATCAGGGCGCTTGAAAGACCAACCCTGGTACGCGTGCGGGAGCCGGACGCGAACGGCATCGCCGCGGACAGGGCCGTGACGGCCACGGCGGACAAGATTGCACCGATGAGCACGGATGCCGTCTCGGAAGAGCCCGCCAGAGAACGGGCGGCCGGCATTGCCGCTGAAAACGCACGGCGCAGGCTGCGCACCATGATGCGCACCGGCGACGAAGCCGGGGCGACGACCGCCGATCCGTTCACGGGCGCGGATGCCTATCTCAAACTGCGCGAGACGGCGCTGACGGGAAACGCGGCGTTCTTCCAGACCGCGCTCGCCGACGCACTGGATATCGATTTCTCGATCGCGCGATCGCTCACCGGCAACCAGAATTATGCCTCGCTGCTTGCAGCACTGCGCTCTCTTGACCTCAGCGAGGACCGGGCATTCCTGATCACGGTTGCGGTCTATCCCAGCCAATTCCCGCATCCGCAGGCTATCCGCGCCTTCCTCGACCGCTACCGCCTGCTGCATCGCGATGCGGCTCAGGACAAGGTGCGGCTCTGGAAGGCGGAGACCCTTTCAAGAGCGGTTCGCGATGCGGCACCGGCAAACAGCGATAACCGGACGGGATCGAACAGCGACGATGCGGCGGCTTCGTCCGGCCTCAGGGCGACTTCACGGAAATAAGCTCCTCGACGGAGACGGCACCGGCCTCGATCTCGACCACCCAGATGTCGGGATCGAATTTCTTTTCCCGTTCCAGCCGTGCTTCGAGCACGGCGGCATCATCGCCGGCGCCGAGAAGGCTGAAGAAGCGATCGTCGGGCTTCGCCGAATCGTAGCTTGTCTGCGGTGCCGGCCCGAACAGGGCAATGTCTCCAGACCTGCCACGCGCCAGCACGAACACAGCGCCGGCTTCGGTTGCGCCGCGCTTGACCACGGTGGCAAATCCGCCGGCGCCGAAAACCCGGCGCAACAGGGCCGAGACCCACAGATCCGATGTGACGCGCATGAGAAGCTCCAGAAAGCGTACGGGCTATCTATCGATATTTCCGCCGCTCTGCGAGCCGTCGTTTCAGCCCCTTAGTTGGTCAGGCCGATCTCGCGCATCTTGACGTACACGAGTTCATCGGGCTCGCCGGTCTGGGGCAGCCCGAACAGCGACTGGAATTCCTTGATCGCCGCCTTGGTGCGCGTGCCGACGACGCCGTCGAGCTGCATGTCGTCATTGCCGAATGCCTTGAGCCCGGCCTGGATCTTGACGATGCGGGCATCGGGTGYCTGCGTCGGCGCATTCGCCTGGTCGGCATTCGCCTGCCCGGAATTGGTCTGCCCAGAGTTTGTCTGCAAGGACACCGGAACGGCGGCCGGCATATCCGGGCGCGGCTGCGGTCTCGGTATGACGGCCGCTGTTTTCGGCGTCGCGCCCAATTGGTCCAGCAGAAGCGCGTCGATCTCGCCGGACGCATTGAGCCCGACCTTCTGCTGATAGGCCTGGATGGCCTTGCGCGTGTTGGGCCCGGAAATGCCATCGACCGTTCCGGAATAGAAATCGAGATCCTTCAGTATGCCCTGCACCTGCTCGACCACCGGATCGCCCTTGATCGGTGCCGGCGTGCCGGATGGCCGCACGATGTTGAACGTCGTCTCCGGTTCGTCGGACGCTGTATGCCGAAAGCCCTCCATGCTGCGGGTCGCGAAGAACGCGCCGGCATGCGGGAAAGGCTGGTACCACAAGGCATTGGCGGAAACGTAGAACAGCGTCACCAGGAATGCCGTCGACCCGCCGACCAGGACGGGATTGCGCGAGATCGCGCCGCCGACGGCGACGGCGCCGTCCTGAAAGGCGTTGCTGCGGCGCTTGACCGCCTTAGGCCGTTTTGCGGAGCGAGCCATTTCTGTCCCCTTTCGCCATGGCCACCGGCATCGTCAGCACTCCGGCCTTCTCCGCCTGGTGTCCCTTCGGTCCGTTCACCGGCAGGCTGATGGTCACCGTGGTGCCCTCGCCCGGCATGCTTTCGATGGACATCGTGCCTTCGTGCAGGGCCACCAGGCCCTTGACCAGCGAAAGGCCGAGGCCAGTCCCCTCGAACCGGCGGGTATAGTCGTTCTGGATCTGCATGAAGGGCTTGCCGAGATTGGCAAAATCCTCCTCGGCGATGCCGATGCCAGTGTCCCTGACCCAGAAATGCAGGCGCGAACCGATCCGCTTGGCGCCGACGACCACATCGCCACCATCGGGGGTGAACTTGATCGCATTGGAAACAAGGTTGATGAGCATCTGCTGCACGGCACGCCGGTCGGCATTGATATCGCCGGCGTCCGGCGCGATCTGCGTCTGCAGATCGATGTTCTTCGCCTGCGCCTGCAGCCGCAGCATGGACTGACACATGTCGACCGCTTCCGCGAACCGGAACGGCTCCGGCTCGGTCGCATAGACGCCGGACTCGATCCTGGACACGTCGAGTATCGAGGTCACGACGGCCAGCAGATGCTGGCCCGAATCCCTCACCAGGCCGACATACTCCTTCTGGCGCGGATCCTTGAAGGCGCCGAACATCTCGTGCAGCAGCATGTCGGAGAAACCGATGATGGCATTCAACGGCGTGCGCAGTTCGTGGCTGACCACCGCCAGGAAGCGTCCCTTGGCGACTTCGGCCGAGGCCGCCGCCTCATTGGCCGCAGCGAGATTTTCGCGCAGCCGGGCAATGTCGTCGTTCTCGCGCAGGACAAGCGTGAAGACGTCGCCCTGTTCTTCACCTCGCACCAGATCGAGTGAGAACGGCCGGTAATTGTCGGCCGCCTGTCCATTGCCGTTCTGAGGCAGCCTGATGCGCAATTCGAGCCGGCGCGACAACGCGCCGTCGCGCATGTCGGCCAAGGCGCTGAGATAGCAGACGCGATCCGACAGATGGACGCGATCGAAGAAGCCGTTTCCGGACAGCAGCTCGGGCGGCAGCTTCAAAAGCGTGCGCGCCTTTGCCGAAGCGTCCAGAACCTCGCCATGGCGGGCGACGCGCAAGACCACCGCATCGATGATGTCTTCAAGACGGTCTGCCGCGTCGGTGACGTCGGCCGCACCGGTCGTGTTTTGAAACGCCGACGCGCGCGGGATCAATGTGAGGGCCCAGGCCAACGGCACCAGCCAGTGCCACGCGGCAATCTGTGCTCCGGCGAACGGCAACAGAATTCCTGCCAGAGGCTGCGCCAGGATGGCCACAGCGGCCGACACGGCTCCCCACAATGCCGCACGCCGCGAGGCGCCGATCCACCAGGCTTCGAACGGCAGCGCCACAACGAGCATGGCGACGGGAGAGCTCAGCCCACCGGCGGCGGCGATGAGACCGCCTAGCGCAATGCCGGCCATCGCCAGGGCGACCTGAGCAGCGATGGCCATCTTGCCGGTCGCCGCCACCAGCAGGGCGACGAACCAGCACAGACCAAAGGCCGCGAAGATGGCGGCCACGGTGACGGCGGCGCCCATGCCCGACGTGACCAGCGTGACCGCGGCGCCGGCGGCAAAGAAAGGAGCCGCCAGCATGACGCCGATGAAGCGGCGCTGGCGCTCGCGGTCGTTCTGCCCAAGGATGGACGGGTGCACCATACGTTCGCAACCAGCCGCCATCGCGCCAGGCAATTCAACGTATCTGGCCTTGATCGAACTCAACTCAACGCACCCGTACTCGTCGTGGACAGCTCTGCTTTTGCAGATTGTTTTGGTTGACTCAGAAACTGGCATCCAGCGTTTAAGGAATGGATAAGGCAGCGCCGACCAAGGCCCGGCCTGCGGCAAATATCGGGATGCCGGCAGCCGAAAGCCCGGGCAAATGCAGCCATAGTAAACGGAGGGTTATCCGGCGCCCACGCCCAAGGGGTGTATCCACGCGACGCCTGGACTCCCGGGTTTCACGAAAAACGCATTCAAGACAGATAGATAGATGGTTATCCGGCGTTAAGAAAAATCGTTCGGATTTGAAACAAACTGTTTGCACAACGGTTCGTTTCGGATTTGCCTAAAATTTGCGGAAAATTCTCGGCGAACCTGCAAGCCGTCCTTTGCGCCTGTGTGCCACCATCCTGCCTACAAAAGAGGTCATGCCATATGGATGCATGATCCGGTCACGACGAGAGGCAAGGGAATGGTCTTCCTGATAAGAATGGCTTTCTGGTTCTCCTTGGTGCTGCTGGCGCTGCCACTGGCTGTCGGTCCCGACGAATCGGGCCGCGGGAGCGTCGGGCCGATCCAGGCCCTGTTTGCGGCGCGTGAAGCGGTTGGCGACATCGCCGGCATTTGCGAACGCAAACCCGACGTCTGCGAAACCGGCAAGTCGGCCATGCACACCATCACCGCCCGCGCCAAGGAGACCGCCAAGATCGCGGCCGCGATGCTGGACGACAAGTCCACCGCGGGCCCTGACACGTCGACGATGACCGGCAGCGTGCCGGAGGAAATCGTCTTGCCCCAAACGGTCAATTTGCCAGTCAACCTGCCGGTCCAGAATTAAGCCGTCCCGACGGCGCACCGCGGGCTGTCTGCCCTCTCGACGCCCGCGGTGTCCTTGTTTTTTCCGTGACGTGGCGCCGCCGCGTGACTATATCCGAACTATGACGACGACGATCCAGACGATCCGCGACGACTTCTCGTTCCTCGAGGAATGGGAAGACCGCTATCGTTACGTCATCGACCTCGGCGAGGCGCTGCCGCCATTTCCGGACGATGAGCGCAACGCTGCCAACAAGGTGCCGGGCTGCGTCAGTCAGGTCTGGCTGACCACCGAACGCGGACCGGGGGCCGATCCGGTCATCACCTTCACCGGCGATTCGGACGCCCATATCGTGCGCGGGCTGGTCGCGATCATGCTGGCGCTGTTTTCCGGCAGGACCGCCAGCGAGATCCAGAAGACCGACGCGGAAGGAACGTTGAAAGAGCTCGGCCTCGACGAACATCTGTCGCCCCAGCGCGCCAACGGCCTTCGCTCCATGGTCAAGCGCATCAAGCGCGACGCCGAGGCGGCGCTGAAGCAGACCGCCTGACAGCCGGAGCGGTTCATCGTTCCACGGAGCGTAGAAGCGCTCTACTTCGTCATCTTGACGCAATTCCGGATGGAAAACCCTTTCACACAAAATCAAACGGCGCCCGAAGGCGCCGTTGATGTCGATCCGATGTGGCGTGCAGCGATTACCGCGCCTTGCGCTTGCGGCCGAGACCCATCTTCTTGGCAAGCTGGGACCGCGCAGCCGCATAGTTGGGTGYAACCATCGGATAGCTCGGGTCGAGGTTCCACTTTTCGCGGTACTGATCCGGCGTCAGGTCGTAGTGGGTCATCAGATGACGCTTCAGCGACTTGAACTTCTTACCGTCTTCAAGGCAAACGATGTAGTCGTCATGAACCGAGCGCTTCGGGTTGACTGCCGGCTTTTGCTTGTCGGCAGGCGGCTGTTCGGCAGTTCCACCCACGCGCCCGAGCGCGGCATGGACATCGGATATCAGGTTCGGCAGTTCGCCGACCGGCACGGGATTGTTGCTGACATAGGCGGCCACCACATCGGCGGTCAATTCGATCAGCGCATCGCTGTTTCTGGAAGGTGTTTCGACAATATCCATGGTCATCAGGCCCCAACAAGAGTTACGTCAGTGTGCGCCCTTTTTTTCAGGCAGGGCATCGCGCGAATTTTTATGCAGGTAGAGCTTCTGCGATTCGTGTCGCGTGCACATCAATGACCCTGCTGACCAAGTAAGTCAATTCGGTCTTTGCGCTATATTGAACAATGTTGATCAATTGTTCCCGGATTAGCTTCAACCTTTCGTGCATTTTGTAATTTTTCGATATTTCGCCCGCCAACCAGCAACCGCTGACGCCACGTCAGTTCGTCGTTACATTCGCGATAACTCACAAAGCAGGTTTCAATGCTTGATTTTGCTTGGCAATCGCACGGGCAAGCTTGGTTGCCCATACCTGTCCACAAAACCACAGGTTGCCGCATGTCCTGCGCAAGCAACCAGGCGACATGCCGGTCATGCGAACTGCCTCGGATCAGTTGCCGCAAGGTCAGTCAATGCGGCGTGATGTATTTGCCATAGGCCCAACCTGTGACGAAGTTGCCGTTCTGGGCCGGGTCATGCCAGACTTCGCACCAGCGATAGCGAACCGTCCGTTCCTGCTTCCACGCCGGCTGATTGGCGATGTCGAGCAGGTTTATCC
>NZ_JBFULQ010000174.1:0-10662 GCF_054049815.1 Mesorhizobium sp. P5_C1
GTGATGGAAAACCGAAGGTTCCGCGCCGAGCAGTCGGGCGCCACGATGGTCGAAATGGCCATCGCTCTGCCATTGCTGCTGACGCTGCTGCTGGGTTTTGTCGACTTCGGCTACGCCTTTTTCCAGTGGAACGCCGGGAACAAAGCGGTGCAGGCCGGCGCAAGACTGGCAGAGATCTCTGCACCTGTCGCCAGCGGGCTTTTGCTTGAGACGTTGACGCAGAGCGATGTCACTAAAGTCGGTACCGCGGTGCCCGCAAACACCTACAACTATATCTGCACGGCCAATGCCGCTGGAACCGTCTCTTGCACTTGTGGCGCAGGCGCTACGTGCCAGAACCTGAATGCGAGCCAGGCCGCCTTTGATTTCATTTTCAGCGGCAACGGCAACCGGGCCGGAATGCAGAGGTTCCTGCCAACCTTGGTGAAGTCCGAGGTCAGGATACAATATCAGGCGTCAGGACTCGGATATTGGACGCGCCCTGAGGGGCCGGTGCCGACCATTACGGTCAGCATCACCGACCATCCCTTTCAGTTCTTTTTCCTGGCCGGATTGCTCGGATTCGGAACCATCACCATGCCCTCCATGCTGAGCACGGTCACGGGCGAAGACATGAAGAGCACGTGGACGCCATGAATGCCATCAACACCAAGGTTACACCGACCAAGCGCAAGCAGGTGGCGCTGTTCTCGTCGGATCCGAACTTCAAGCGCGAGGTGGCGACGCGGCTCGAGGCGCTGGCGATCTACGATGTCAGGGTTTCCGAGACCGCCGACTTCCTCAAGGGGCCGCCCGCCGACACGCGTCCCGGCATCGTCATCCTCGACCTTGCCAATGGCGAGGTGCTCGGCCAGGCAGGTATCGTCGAGGCGCGGTCCAAGTGGGCAACCGTGCCGCTGATCGCAGTTTCCGGCGAATTGACGTCGGAGCAGACGCGGGTGCTGGTGCGCATGAACGCGTCCGACTGGCTGCACAAGCCGCTCGATGCCAAGGAACTGCTCAACGCGGTGACCTTCCACGACACCGGCAACCAGGGAACGAAAAGCCGGATCATCACCTTCGTCAGCGCCAGCGGCGGCGCCGGCAGCACGACACTCGCCTTGTCGGCGGCCGAATACCTGGCCTCGAAATCGGCCGAACGCGCGGCTTCCACTTGCCTGGTCGATCTCGATTTCCAGAGCGCCAATTGCGGCGCCTATCTCAACCTGTTCAACCAGTTCGACCTCGCCGGCATCATCGGCCAGCCAGAACGGCTCGATGTCGAACTGATGGATGTCATCAAGCTGTCGCGCCCGTCCGGCCTCACCCTCTATGCCTTCGAAAGGCCGCAACTGCCTTTCGAGCCGCACGGCAGCGATTTCGTGTTCCGGCTGCTGGACCTCGTCGCCTACCGTTTCGACGACATCGTCATCGACCTGCCGAACATCGAGACGCCCTGGCACAACTCCGTGCTGTCGACGAGCGACGAGATCTTCATCGTCTTCGAACTCAATGTCGCTTCGCTGCGGCAAGGCAAACGGCTCTACAAGAAGATCCGCGAACTGCGCGGCAATGCGGTCAACATCACGCTGGTCGCTAACAAGCACAAGCGCAAATGGTTCGGCAACCACTTCTCGCGCAGTGAGCTCGAGAAGATCTTCAAGGCGCCGCACATCAAGTCGGTCCCGCTGGACAATGCGCTGCTGACCGACGCCTTGAATCGTGCGATCCTGCCTTCCGAAGTCGATGGGCGCGCGCGCTTCAACAAGGACCTGAAGCGGATGTTCAAAGAGCGGCTCGATGACGCTGCACGCTAGCTACCGGATCGTCCAGGGGTTGGCCTACGCCAGCCTGCTGGGCGCGGCGTTGGCGCTATCAGTCCAGGACTTCGCCCAGGCGAGATCGAGCCTTTCGGATCGGCCGCCGCTGCCGGCAATGGGCCCCAGCCTGCGCAAGACGGTTGCCTTCGCAACCACCGAGCAGCCAGGAACGATCATCATCCGCAAGAACGAGAAAGCGCTTTACCTGGTGACCCGCCAAGGCCAGGCGCTACGCTACCAGATCAGCGTCGGACGCGATGGGTTCGGCTGGACAGGCGTCGTCAAGGTGGGGGCGAAGACCGAATGGCCGGAGTGGCGCCCGCCGCAGGAAATGCGGGCCCGCCGGCCGGAGTTGCCGAAAATGGTGCCCGCCGGGCCCTACAATCCTCTTGGCGCAAGGGCGCTCTACCTGCTGCGTGACGGTCGCGACACACTCTACCGGATACACGGCACCAATGATCCGTCCGGTGTCGGGTTCGACGGGACATCGGGATGTTTTCGGCTTACAAACACCGATGTGATCGATCTTTTCAAGCGCGTCGCGGTCGGCGCGAAGGTGGTGGTCCAATGACGATGCTCAGCGAACCGGACATGCCGGCGATCGATATCGGAAACCAGGAACCGCGCGAACAGGACGCCATCGAGAAACCGAGCAAGATAAAGACGATCGGCATTCTCATCGCCAGCGGCGGCTTGCTCCTCACCGTGGTCAACATGGCGGCCGCGATCTATCTCTATCGCGGCATGAACGACTTGCGTTTCGTCGAAGCGCGGCTGGAGCAGCTCGGGGCGTTCGAGCAGCGGATCGCGGCACGGCTCGACACGGTCAACAACGGCTTCCAGAGCCGGTTCGAGAAACTGGACAGCCAACTGCAAGGCAGCTTCAACGAGATCAATAGCAACGTTGCCCAGCTGGCACTGACTAGGCCGATCGCCGGCGACGAGGCCACGCCGGGTGCGGTGGAGCCGCCGGAGATGACCACCAGCACGCTGGCGGAAGCGCCCGAAGCTCTCGAAGGCGCGAGCGCGAGCGAACCCAGTATCACGCCCAGGAAGAGGGCCGCGCCGGCGTCGCCCCCTCCCCCAAGCTCCAACTACCAGCGCATCCAGCAGCCTGACGGCAAGGTCTATTACAAGAGGATCAATTAGACCTCGTAGGGTATGGATTTTGGCAGGGCACTGGTGGCGAATGCCGCCCGCTCCAACTCTTTAGTTCTGACGCGACTCCCCAAGGGAAAGCGCTACGCGCTTTTCCCGGAAACCCGTTTCACATTTTTCCCGGAATTGCTGTAGAGATCGCGGGRTTGCTCAGAGATCGCGCTGCAGGGCCATGATGCGGGAGGTCCGGGCTTCAAACCGCGCCCGCGCTTCGTTGAGGAAGACGACGTGGCAGTACACACAGGCCGCAGCGCCCAGAAGCAGCACCAGGCTGTTCTTCAAGGTGAAATCCATCGCCAGCGCGAACGGAAGACCCCGGGGCGTCGTGAAGGCGGCGATCGTGCTCGCCGTTTCCGAGTGGCTGCCGACCGCGATCATCAGCCCGGCGAAGAGCAGGGCGACGTGGTTCGTAAGGAAGAAGAAGGCCGACCTCCGGGTCTGGCACGCCATCCAGCAGACGATCGATGCGGCGCCAAGGATGGCGGCGTCGGCAGCCATCGAGCCACCCAGATAGGCGTTGACCTGCTGCCAAAGCATCGTCGACAAGGGGCGCAGTTCAAGCCATACCCACCATGCGGTAGGGCTGGCTGGATAGATTCCCAGCAAGAAGGCTGCCATGCGTTCCCCTGCCAGGATCGCAAGAATGAGAAACGGGAAGGCAAAAAGCAGAAGCGGCTTGCGTTTCATGTTCCCTCACAATCTGCAAGTTAAGATAGACCGCGAAGATTGCGCAAGGCTTAACATCTCTCGCCGCCACGAAGCGCCGACCCGCAGCGAGGGCCGCCCGATCTACGGGAGGTTCGGGCTCGGGGGGAACCGCCCGAGGCGAAATAGGCGCCAGGCTGGAGGGCGGCGGGGCTATCGCCAGATCTCAGAAGACCCAAGGACTTCCCAGATGCGAGCGTGCTGATCTGCGCAACGCGGACAGTCGAGCGGCCGGGAATCGATCAAAGATTGAAGACGTGCGAAGCCGTCAGACCGGCGAGCAGCACGCCCGCAAGGAGAGCGACGATCGAGGCKAGGAACCAGCGCAGCGTGACCTGATAAACCGGCTCGTCGTCGTCTCGTGGGAGCAACGACCGCCACAGCGCAACGAACTGAAGGACGATGGCCAGTGCCAGCAGCAGCGTCGCCAGGATCGAGGCAAACGTCCATCCGCCCTCGACTTCGAAATTCCAGTACCGCAGGAAAAGAAGCGAAAATCCGAGCAGCACGGTGATCGCGGAGATGACACCTTGTCGGTAGCCAGCGGGCAAGGGAACTCTGCGCTCAAAACCTGTTTCCTGCTGGCGATCGATCTGGCGATCGGGATAGTCGTCCGGGCGGTTGGGCTGGTCGGTCATGCTGTTCACAATATCGCCGGCGTCGGCATCGTCAAATGGTGACGATCTTCAAGGTATCGCTCGCCGTAGACGATGCGATCTTCTTCCGCCTCAAGGTCAGGAAATCGCGCCTTCCCGCGGCGCCCGTTCGAGCAGCCCGGCCTCTATGAGGACAAAGGCGCCGGTGCAGGGGACCAGTTACCAAGAAGGCCACCCTACACGTCCTTGTCCTCGAGCGCCCTGCGCATGCGCCTGATCACCGCGGCGCGACCCCGTTCATCGGTCGCCGCGCTGACCGCCTCGTTTACGTCCAGGAGAAGTTTTGAAAGGTCATTGTGCCAGTCGAGGCGGGCAATCTTTTCCGGCTTCAATCGGCGGGGCTCGTTGACCTCGACCGGCAAACTGCGACCGGGGGTCAATTGGAAAGCATCGTCCAGCCTCGGGATGATGATCTTGTCGTCGGGTATCAGTCCTGCAAGCCTTCTACGCAGGCCGCCGAGTCCAGCCTCCTCTCCATGCGTCAAGAACACCTGCTGCTTCACCGGAGTTCGGGCCCTGATCCAGGCGACCAGTTCACTGGCATCGGCATGTCCGGAATAAAGGTCGAACAGGCTGATACGGGCCTTGACCTCGACTTCCTCACCCTGGATGCGCACGCGCTGCGCGCCGTCCAGCAGGATCCTCCCGAGCGACCCCTGGGCCTGATATCCGGCCATCATCACCGTGGCGTTCCTGCGCCAGAGATTGGCCTTGAGATGATGGCGGATACGCCCCGCGTCGCACATGCCACTGGCTGCAATCACCACGAAGAAGCCACTCAGGCGATTGATCGCCTTGCTTTGCTCCACTGTCTCGGTGAAGCGCAACTCTTTTGAACCGAGGGCCTGGCGCAGCACGTTGCCCTGTTCGATCTCGTCGGCATGCCGGTCGAAAATCGCGCTGGCGCGCGTCGCCAGCGGCGAGTCAACAAAAACCAGGGCTGATGGCACCTCCCCGGCTTTCATGAGCAGATACAGGTCGATCAGCAGTTCTTGCGTCCTCTCTACGGCGAAGGACGGAATAATGAGGGGGCCGCCGGCCTTGGCGGCGCCGCGCACGACGTCACCGAGCTGAGATCGCCGCCGTTCGGGCGAAACGTCCGGGCGGTCCCGGTCGCCATAAGTCGATTCGCAGATCAGATAGTCAACGTCGGCCGGCCCCTCGGGATCGGTCTGAAGCAGCTTGTGGCCTGGGCCGATGTCGCCCGAAAACACGATGCTCAGCGGCACATCATGTCGGTCGATCTCGAGCTCTACCGACGCCGAACCAAGCAGGTGGCCCGCGTTCCAGAAGCGGGTACGAACGCCTTCGGCGATGGTGGTCCATTCGCCATATTCCGAAGCCCGAAACAATGTCATGCACGCGGCGGCATCCTGCTGACCGTAGATCGGCTCGACGGGCGGGCGCCCGCGCTGCGCATTGCGACGGTTCAGGTGCTCGACCTCCGTCTCCTGGATATGCGCCGCGTCCGGCAGCATGACCGAGCAGAGATCAATCGTGGCACGGGTCGTATGGATCGGACCGGAAAAGCCCTGTTTGACCAGTTTCGGCAAAAGGCCACTGTGGTCGATATGCGCATGGGTCAGGATGACAGCGTCAATCGCGTCCGGTGGAAACGGGAATGCACCATAGTTCAGTTCCCTCTCGGACTTGGAACCTTGGAACAGGCCGCAGTCGATGAGGATGCGCGAATGCGGCGTCTCGATTTCATAACACGAGCCGGTGACACCATGGGCCGCGCCGTGGAAGCGCAGGACTGGATCCGTCTCGCCTCTCATCTCGCGCCGACCTAATGCGACAGGAGAACAGGCAGGCGCATATCGGCGAGAATGCCTTCGGTGGCTCCACCAAGCACGAAGTCCCTGACGCGGGAATGACCGTATCCGCCCATGACAAGCAGGTTGCCGCCGACCTTGAGAGCGTGTTCCTGTAGGGCAGTTCCGATTGAACGTTTCCCCGCTTGAATAGAGGCGGCCTCGGCCACCAGGCCACGCGTCCTCAGGCCCTGCGCAAGGCGTTCGCCGATGTCCTGTCCCGGAAGCGGTTTTTYGTCAGCCACGGTCACAACAGTGACCATCGAGGCACGTTCGAGAAACGCCTTTGCATCGGCAGCGGCCCGGGCGGCGACTCGGCTGCCGTCCCAAGCGATAACGACATGTCCAAGAACCCCGACGTCAGTGGAGTCGGGCAGAAGCAGGGTCGGTCGACCCGAACCAAACAGTATTGCCTCGGCTATCATCCGCGCCGTCTGGTTGGCCGGCGCCCAGCCGACCAGACAGATATCGAAATAGCGGGAGTGGTTTGCGGCAACCTCGCCCATCAGCGCCGGTGGTGCGGTCAGCTCCTGAGTCGTGAGGGCCACACCGCTATGTGCCGCTTCTTGCGTAATGGCCTCTAGCAGAACACTGCCGCACTTGCGGCTGGTCGCCTCGACCTCTCGTATCTTGTTGGGAAGATCAAGCAAGTAGCTCGACAGCGCGTTCGAAACGTCGGGAATGTCGACATTGATGGCAACAGCGTCAAGCGATGCGTCGATCTGCTTGACGAGAGCAACCGAGTTCGCCGCGATTTTCGAGGAGTTCGCATCTGGATAAGTAGCCAAGGACAGRGATGCCATCAGCTTCATTGGAATCGTCTCCATGGTCGAACGGCCAACTGCCATCACCATCTTGTAGTCACAATGGATGAGGCGAGCTTTGACCCAGCGCAAATGCGGGTCGGCCAAGCTGAGCCCAGCTAGCGCCGCGAGATGGAGTTGACTTGCAGGGCCGCGTCACCGCCTATCCCCGCGCTTCGCGGGTTTTGGGGTGACAGGGTGATTGCCGTCGATCAGCCTTTCCATGTCGGCTGGCGCGGATGGACGTCGTCCTTGAAGGCGTCGAAGCCTTTCCAAGCAGGTTCGATCARATCGCAGCCCGGCATGGGCGTGAAGGGCGACGGCTCGCTGAGCTGCATCGTCGGGATGTAGCGCGGACAGTTCGGGAAGATCACGCGCGCCTCCACGCGCACCATCATCTGTGCGCCGACCGTCTTGCCTGTTAGCGGATCGTCTCGGTCGATTCGGGCGGCGCCGTTAACGCGCAGGCGACGCGGCGTGCCGTGCATGGCGATGAACAACAGCGCGACGTTCGGATTGACGTCGAGGTTGCCGAGGCTCCTGAACATGCCGTTGCCGTCATAATCCGGGAACGCCAGCTCCGACGGCCCAATGACACGCACGAAGCCGGCCGGGCCGCCCTTGAACGAGCAATCTGGCCGCCCCTCGGCGTCGACCGTGGCAAAAAAGAAGTAAATCGCATTCTCGATGAACGCCTTATCCTCGTCGGTGAAGGCCGTCCGCGCCATCTCTGCCAGGCGGTCGGCGATGCGCCGGCTCTCGAAGCGGTCCTGCAGAGAGCGATTGCCCTCGTGGTAGAATGCGTCGCCGGTCATGGACGTTCCTCCTTCACAACTCGGATCATGGTCCGATCCTAAGTGATGCGGTTAAGTCGTATGCTGGGGCGCGAGGCTCTCGCCGCGCCTAGCATGGGCCGCCTGCGATGCGATCGCGAGAGAAAGCCAGGCACACCAGATCGCGCGAGGCTATGCCCATCGCTCTGTGTACGCGATCCTCGCCATCACTTCTCGAATGACGGATCTTGGCCGGGCGCATCGTCTCATTCCGGAAGCACTGAGGACCCCTATCGTTTTACACGATATCAAGGGCCGATCATATCGGAGTGTCGAACTGCAATGGTGTCGCGCCTGGCGCGTGCCCTAGTGGGCGCCCGGTTCGGTCGCCGCATGCAGGGGCCCCAAAGCAGCAAGACATCGGCTTCGACCTTTAAGCTGACGTGAGGTCAGAAAGTCAATGACTCGAGGGCACCGCTCCAATAAACTGGTCCTTGATGGTCGGCGGGGAGTTAGCCACGCAACCCTAAAAATCCAACCCAGCGYGGTGCGAAGAATGATACTCAGGGAGGGCATCAATGAGTTCATACGATTCCGACAAGGTTGCCAAACTTCATCGGGAATTGCACAGCCATCTTCCGCCTGAACCGGCGCTTCGCCTGAGAGCACTGGAGACGGTTCTGGTCGAGAAAGGCTTTCTGGCGGCCGACGCCGTGGACAAGTGGCTCGACGACTACTCGGAAAACGTAGGTCCGATGAATGGAGCCAAGGTCATCGCGCGGGCGTGGACTGATCCTAAGTTCGCCGAACGCCTGGCGAAACATGCCGCCGAGGCGTTTTCGGAAATCGTCCCAAGCGTCAGGAAGGATTACCCTCTTGTCGCAGTGTTCAACACGCCTGAGATCCACAACGTTGTCGTCTGCACCTTGTGTTCCTGCTATCCAGTTGGAATCTTGGGAATGTCTCCATCTTGGTACAAGTCGACGGAGTACCGGGCGCGAGTGGTCCGCGATCCGCGTGGCGTTCTCGCCGAATTCGGAACCGACCTGCCGGACAAGGTTGAGGTCACGGTGTGGGACTCGACTTCAGACCGTCGGTACATGGTGGTCCCGGAGCGTCCAAAGGGGACGGACGGCTGGACCGAAGAGGACCTTGCCGGCCTCGTGACGCGCAATGCAATGATCGGGACGATGAGGGATCTGTCGCCAAAGCAGGAGGTGGGGTGATGGATACGGTACACGACCTCGGCGGCAGGCAAGGGTTCAGACCGATCCCAAACGTCGCAGAAGATGACTCGGCGCTGTTTTCCGATGAATGGAAGGCGCGAACATGGGCGATCGCCATGATGTCGATGAAAAAGCTGACGACGGATCGCACGGGCTGGACGCTCGATTGGTATCGCCACGTCTTGGAAAGGCTTCCCCCAGACGCCTACCTCGGCCTCGACTATTTCGAGAAGTGGATTCTGGGCATGATGGTCACGTCTGTGGATGAAGGTGTCGCGGGCGTTCAGGAGTTCTTCGACGGCAGGGCCTCAAGTCGAACCTTCGAATACGAGGCGCCCAGGCCTGCGGTCGAGGTCTCGCCCATAGGGGCAAGGTTCAAGGCTGGCGATAAGATTGTGGCACGGCGCGACGTCGCCACAATGCACACGCGGCTGGCTGGGTATGTCCGCGGCCGACCCGGGGTTGTCGACAGCGTGAACGGACCACAGCCTTTGCCCGACGAGAAAGCTGTCGGCACGATACGGCGCGAGCAGACATACGTCGTGCGGTTTCGCATGTCGGATCTTTGGCCTGAAGCCGGCGACAGCGCAGACAGCCTGCGGATCGACATGTGGGACAGCTATCTTGAGCAGGCCTGAGATTGCCCGTCGCGCACGGCGCCATCGCGATGGCGAACCTGTCTTCTCCGAGCAATGGCACGCTCAGGTCATTGCGTTGGTCGAGCTGCTCATCGCCGACGGAAAGATCGAAGCCGAGGATTGGTCTCAGACCCTGGGCGCCGAGCTTGATCGACGGGCGACCGATACAGCCATGGACCCCGACGCGATCTATTACGGGGCCTTTCTCAGCGCTCTGGAGCAGATACTGGACAAGAGCCAGTTCGCACCACGGGCCGAGGTGGACAAACGCCAACAGGATTGGCGAAACGCCTACATGACTACACCGCATGGCAAGCCAGTGGCCCTGGGTCCGCAAGCAGATTCAATTTGACTGTAGGCAGCGGTGCGCGTTGCTGCCCACCCTCTACAACGCGGTCACCCCGTCGCCCATCGCTACCGGCCCGGCACCTGAGCGATCCCGTTGCAATCGACCGTGCGGTCTGAACGTGCGGTGTAGGCGGCGTGGATCACCTGACCCATGTTCATGGAGATTTCACGCACCAGCTTTCGACGGACTGCCGTGGCGAACATAGCGGCCTCGGTGACGCCGATTGTAAATGCGTCTGGCCCGCCAATGACGCAGCGCTCGAAATAGGATTGGAGGTTGGAGCGGTCGTACATCGCAAACCCGTCGGCCCCGCCAATGCGGGGCATTGCGATAGGCAGCCCGTTGATCGTCACGCCTTCCGCGAGAAGAACCTGCCGGATGGGGTCAAGGAGCGCTCCGGCATTGTTGGGTCCGTCGCCGGATACGTCAATAACCCTGCGCGGGCTGCGCAAGCCACTCTTCGCGAACTGATCATTCGCGGCCGACAGTGCGCCGGAAATCGACGTTCCGCGGCCTTCAGTCAACGGCAGCGCCGCAAGCCTGTCTGCCAAAGTCAGAACATCGTCGAGGCTTTCGACAATTGTCCACGGCACAATGACTGTTTGCTGACGTGGGCCGGCCCACTCCAGATAAAGCACTGCGATCCTGCCCCGCTCTCCCGACTTGATTGCCCCGGCGATGTCCGTGTGGCGGAAAGCATCGACGTAGCCGTCGCGTTGCACTCTTTGCTCAACCTTGCTC
>NZ_JBFULQ010000175.1:0-10612 GCF_054049815.1 Mesorhizobium sp. P5_C1
TAACGAGACCTTCGCGGCTTGTTCCGCCTGGGTCGGCAAATGGCGCTACTTGTCCGTTCCCATCGACGAGACGAATGGCAACATTCCACCCTGAGCGGGCTTACCACACTGGTACCAAGCGTTAGGTTTTGACCACTAGCAATTTCAACACATGGCTGGTCGACCCGACCTGCCGATGGAACGTCCCGCGCTCATCCACCCCCGATGCCGGCTAGGGGGACAATGCTGCTCGCTCGATCGTTGGAAGAACCCGCGCGGGGCGGCCGGTTTTTTGGCCGGTTTCATGCAGCGGGGAAGCGGCGGCGCCGGAGGAAATTCATGGGTGTGAAGGTCGATTTCAGCTACTCGAATTTCGTGGCGATCTACCCACAGTTCGCGACGCTCAGCCAAACACAGGTCCTGCAGGGCGCGCTGCCCATCGCGGAGCTCTATTGCCGCAACGATGGCGGCGGCCCGGTCAGCACGGCCCAGACGCAAACGACGCTGCTCAACCTCATGGTCGCGCACATTTGCCAGCTCATGTTCGGTGTCAACGGCCAGCCAGCGGCCGGGATCGTGGGGCGTATCTCCGATGCGACCGAGGGCAGCGTCTCGGTGTCGGCCGACTTCCCCGTGACGCCAAGCAACGCCTGGTTCATGCAGACCCCATTCGGCGCGGCGTTCTGGGCTGCGACGAGCGCCTACCGGACGATGCGCTACGTCCCAGGCCCGCGCCGCTTCTTCAGCCCGTGGCTCAACCAGTAGAAAAGGACATCGTCATGGAACAGCTTCTTCGCCAGTTTACGCGCGAGTTTCGCGCATTCCGCGAGCAGGCCGAGGACCGTATCGCCACACTCGAGCGCAATGCTCGCCTGGCGACGCCGGCGCCCGTCGTGGTTCCGCAGGAGCCCGAGACGCCTGTCGTCGATCCCGCTGCCAATGCTGGTGCAACCGGTGCCGCCGATGCGGCTGGATCGACAGGCTCTACCGGAGCAACCGGTGATACCGGAGCGACTGGAGCGACCGGCGATACCGGCGCCACAGGTGCGACTGGCTCGACCGATCCGGCGGCCGACGCCAAGGCGAAGGCGGCAAAGGCGTAAGCCGATGGTGCAGCTCACGGGCGGCGACAAGCTCGCCGCAAAGCTTGCCGAGATATCGAAGAACCTCCAGAAGGCCGCCTCTGTCGATATCGGCTTCCTGGAGGGCGCGACCTATCCTGACGGCACGCCCGTCGCGCTGGTCGCCGCGCTGAATGAGTTCGGCTCGGGCGACACGCCGCCACGCCCGTTCTTCCGGGGCATGATCGCCGACAAGAGCCCCGAATGGCCTGACGCCGTGGCCGGCCTTCTCGTCGCCAATGGCTATGATGCGGGCAAGACGCTCGGTCAGGCCGGAGCAGCCATCAAGGGCCAGCTGCAGGCCGCGGTCGTGGCCTATGACGGCACGCCGCTGAAACCTTCCACCATCGCCCGCAAGGGCAACGACAAGCAGCTTGTGGACACCGGCCACATGCTCGCATCGGTCGACTATGCCGTGAAGAAATAGCCCGGCACACCCTTTCAAGGAGATCCTGACAATGCGTCTTTCGATTTGGGACAGCCAGCGAGGCACGGTGAATGCCAACGTCGCGCTGATCAACACCTCTGCGCCGGTGGCGCTCACCGTCTCGGGCTTGCTGACACCCGCCGAGCTGCTCGCCGGCATCATCACCGTCCAGCAGGGCGCTGCCGCCCCCTCGGCGCAACAGCTGCCGACCGCTGCCGTGCTCCAGGCTGCGCTGCCTGCTGCCTTCGCGGTCGGCGACTCCTTCGACGTCTCGGTGATCAACACCTCCGTCGTGGATGCCGAGGACGCGACCATCACCACCAACACCGGCATGACGCTGGTCGGTTCGATGGACTTCCCGGCCCACAGCGGTCCGACCATCCCGTCGAGCGGCATCCTGCGCTTCATCAATACGGCGCCCAACGCCTTCTCGGTCTATCGCGTCGGCTGATCGACCATGAATCTGCATGGGATCGTTTCTGGTGCGATTGCGTCGGTGAACCCGTTCGTGACCGCCACGCTGAAACGGTCGACCGGCTACACCACAGCCGGCGACGGCACCAGGACGCCGCAATACGCCGATGTGCCCGGTGTGTCGGTGCAGGTGCAGGCGCTCAGCTATAGCGACCTGCAGCACCTCGACGGCCTCAATATCCAGGGTGTGCGGCGCGCCATCTACCTCAACGGTTCGGCCTTTGCCGTTGTGCGCCCGCTGCAGACAGGCGGCGATCTCGTCGTCTTCCCGGCCGGCACCTTGCCGGAGGGCAACACCTGGCTCGTGGCCTACGTCCTCGAGGAATGGCCCGACTGGTACAAGGTCGCGATAACGCTACAGAACGGAGCCTGACATGCAGAGCGTGAATGACAGGGCGGTGAGCCTCGTCGATTCGAACGGCGTTCCGTTCTCCGGAACCAATCCCCTGCCGACGAGCGGTGGCGGTGGTGGTGGGACGACGTCTGGCGGTGCCGATGTTGAAGTCGTGCCGCCCGTCACCGTCGGCGCCTACACCGCTGGCTTCGTCATCGGCGGCGTGATCGCGTTTGCCAATGTCCTGCCGGCAACCTTCACCGGCATCCTCGAAAGCTTGACCCTGAAATTCAAGGGCACGCTCCAGACGACGGAATTTGATGTGGCGATCTTCTCAGCTGCGCCGGCTGGCGCGTTTGCGGATCACGCCGCGCCCGTCATTGCGGCGGCCGACAGTGCGCTGCTTCTGGGCGTCTACCCGATGACGGCCAGCCTGAGCCCGCTCGGCACCCACACCGTCTACACGCTGGACGGCATCGCAAAGCAGATCGTGGGATCGTCGACGTCGCTGTTCGCAGTCGTCACGACCAAGACCATTCCGGTTGCACCCCTGTCTGTCTCGGAGATGTCCCTTCGCATGGGTGTCGCGTGGTAGCAGCCGCCCGCAGGATCGCCAAAAGAGCGCTAGGCAACGGCTACAAACCGCCGCTGGCGCGCTTCAAGTACGGCGTTGACTTCGTCAATGGGCGTGCCAGGGGCGGCTTTCAGGTCTACGGCAACAACAATGACGATGGTCGCCTTTTCCGCGACCCGACAAATACGAGCGCGTGCTTTGCGCCGGCAGCGTCCGGCCTGCTGGTGCCGGTTGGCGCGTCCGGCCTTCGCCGCACGACGCGCGGGCATTGGGCCTACCCGACCACCACGATCCTGAACCTACAGGCGCGTGACATGACCAACGCGGCCTGGGTCAGGAGTGGCGCCGGCGCAGACATCACCGTCACGCGCACCGGCATTATCGGCGCCGACGGCGCGGCCAACACCGGCAACCGGCTGACCTGCGTCAACGCCGGCGGCACGATCCTGCAGACCGTTGTGCTCGCGTCCAGCCAGCCGCTGTATCAGCTCTACATCAAGCGCGTCAGCGGAACCGGCCCGATCCTGGCGACCGTCGACAATGTCACCTTTGAGGACATCACGGCCGAGATCGGCGCCGGCGGCGTGTATCTACTGGCCTTCACCACCAAGGCCGGCGTGACCAGCCCTGTCTTCGGGTTGAAGATGGCGAACCCCGGCGACGTCATCGACGCCGACTTCAACCAGATGTTCAATCCGCCCAACGGCGTGAACGTGCCAAACCCCTGTGTGGCGGCAACGGTTGCGGCAACAATCTTCCTTTCGCAGTCGCGCCCCTCGGCCAACAATGCCGATGCCGCGCCGAAATCGCTGATCACGGCGGAGCAGGGCAATTTCGCATTCTACTGGCAGGGCCGCAGCATGCGCCCGACAGGCGGTTTCATCATCACCGGCGCGACGGGCGTCTTCTGTTCGGTGCAGGCGGATGGGTCGGTCAAGTTCTCGGCCAACGCTGGCGGCGCTTCCTCTGCGGCGGGCAAGTGGAAATTCGACAACGGCCTGACCCAGGTCAACAAGGTCGCCGGATACTTCAAGGCAGACGGCACGATCAAGGTTGCCTGCAATGGCAGTGTCGGGTCGGGGACGGGCGCGACGACAACCCCGACGCTCGACCATGCCGATGAAGGCACAAACGGCGCTGGCCCGAACTCGATCTATGGCCTCGACGAAGAGTATTTGGTCGGCCCGAACCTCACGTTCAGCGATGCCGAACTTTTCGCGATGACCGCATAGGAGCCATCGCATGCTCAGCCCCAGCCAATCGACCATCCAGACGGTGTTGCGCCTCTTTCTACTGGCGATCCTGCCGGCGGGAGTGGAGGTGGTGTCGTCCCAGGATAACCGGGTGCCTGAGCCCGCTGGCGATTTCGTCACCATGACGGTCAGCCGGCGCGGTCGCCTCTCCACCAACGTCGACACCTTTCAGGATTGCGCCTTCGAGGCTTCGATCACTGATCCGGTGATGACGGTCACCCAGGTCGAGTTCGGCACGATCCTGGCCGGCGCGACCGTCTTCGGAACCCCGGTGGCGGCTGGAACGCTGGTCGGCGCGCAGACTGGCGGCACGCCCGGCGGCATCGGAACCTACACCGTGGCGCCGGCGCAGACCGTGACGGCCCAATTGCTGGCGTGCGGAGCTGAGACCCTCATGCAGCCGACCGAAGTGGTGATCCAGCTCGACGTGCACAGCGCAACGGACTCGGTCGCTTCCGACATGGCGCAGGTGATCGCGACCCTGATGCGCGATGAGCGAGCAACGGACTTCTTCGCCGCGTCCGGCATCGATGCCGCGCCCTTCTATGCCGACGATCCGAAGCAGGTGCCGTTCTTCAACGGCGAGCAGCAATACGAAACCCGCTACGTCGTCGACGTCCATATCCAGGCCAACCAAGCACTCGGCCTGCCGCAGCAATTCGCCGACGAGGCCGTGGTCCACGTCGTCAACGTCGACGCGACCTTCCCGGTCTGAACCCCTCAATCGAAACAGAAAGGACCTGGTCCATGACGACCATCCCGGCCTCTCAGCTTGTGAACGTCATTCCGAACGTTCTCAATGCCGGCGGCAACGCGCTCGTGATGAACGGCCTCGTGCTGACCCACAACACCCGCGTCCCGACCGGCCAGGTGCTGTCCTTCCCGAACGACGGTATCTCGGTGTCGAATTTCTTCGGCGCTTCCTCGGAGGAAGCCGAGATCGCCGCGGTCTACTTCAACGGGTTCAACAACTCGACACAGAAGCCCGCCACCATCCTTTTCGCGCAGTATCCCTCGGCTTCGGTCGCGGCCTATCTGCGCGGCGGCCGCGCGGCTCAACTCTCGCTGGCCCAGCTCAAGGCGCTCACCGGTACGCTCCTCGTCGATGTCGACGGCTTTGTCCGCACCGCCAATGCGCTCGACCTGTCGGGCGCCACCAGCTTCTCGGCTGCGGCGGCGCTGATCGAAACGGGCCTCAACGCAGTCCCGCCGCAAGCCGCGACGGTGACGGGCGCCATCGCAGCCGCAACGGCAGCGGTGACCGCGYCGATCGCCGGCTACGTCATGTATGTGACCGGCGTCACCTCGGGCACGCTGGTCGCCGGTGCTGTCGTGTCCGGTGCCGGTGTGGCGGCAGGGACGGCGATCACCAACCAGCTGTCGGGCACGACGGGCGGCATTGGCGAATATGCGGTGTCGATCGAACAGGTCGTCCCCAGCGAGGCCATCTCGGCCAGCTATGGCACGCTCACGGTCACGGCGATCGCTTCCGGCACGCTTTCGGTCGGCCAGACGCTTGCCGGTACCGGCGTGACCGCAGGCACCCGCATCACGCAGCTTGGCACCGGCTCTGGCCTCGCCGGCACGTACTTCGTCAACCTGACGCAGACGGCGGCCAGCGGCACGGTAACCGCTTCCGCCACGCCGCTCGAGGTCTCCTTCGACTCCGTGGCTGGCGCTTTCGTCATCACCTCGGGCGTTGCCGGTGAGGCYTCGACCGTCGACTTCGCGACCGGCACGCTTGCCGACGATCTCTTCCTGACCCAGGCGACTGGCGCGGTGCTCTCGCAGGGCGCCGATGGCACGACCCCTGCCGCTTTCATGACCAACATCACCCAGGTCACCCAGAATTGGGCGACCTTCATGTCGATCTTCGATCCGGACGATGGCTCGGGCTCGGTGCAGAAGCAGGCCTTTTCCGCATGGGTCAACAGCACCAACAAGCGCTACGCCTATATCGCCTGGGACACGGACATCGTGCCGACCGAGAGTGAAGATGCCACGTCGAGCTTCGGCAGCATCATCAAGGCCGCCAATCTCGACGGCACCTGCGCGATCTACCAGCCCGACGGCGGGCCGACCACGCCAGCCGAGATCGCCGCGTTCATCTGCGGCGCTGCGGCCTCGATCGACTTCCAGCAGACCAATGGCCGCATCACCTTCGCCTTCCGTGGTCAGGATGGCCTGGTGGCCGGCGTGTCCACCGCGACGGTGGCGAACAATCTCTTCGCCAACGGCTATAACTTCTACGGCGCCTATGCGACGGCGGCGCAGCAGTTCCTGGAGTTCCAGAACGGCACGGTGTCGGGCGAGTTCGAATGGCTGGACAGCTACATCAACCAGATTTGGCTGAACAGCCAGCTGCAGCTGGCGCTGATGGAGCTGCTCCAGAACGTGAACTCAGTGCCCTACAACACGGCGGGCTTTGAGCTGATCAAGGCGGCCTGTCTCGACCCGATCAACCAGGCGCTCAACTTCGGCGCCATCCGCGCCGGCGTCACCCTGTCGGCGCTCCAGATCGCCGAGATCAACTCGGCGGCCGGCGTCAAGGCCAGCGACACGCTCCAGCTGCAAGGCTGGTACCTGCAGGTCAAGGATGCCACGCCGCAGGTGCGCCAGGCCCGCCAGAGCCCGCCGATCAACTTCTTCTACATGGACGGCGAGTCCGTGCAGCAGATCGAGCTGACCTCGACCCTCGTCCAGTAAGCGGCAACCAATCACCCGTCAGGAGCAAGATCAATGGCGACCCTCACGTCCGCGAACGCGGTCATCACTATCACGGTGCCGAACCTCTTCCCGGCACCGGTCCAGCTGCAGGGCTTCTCTGCGGACAACATCTACGACATGGACAGTGTCGATCAGATCGAGACCGCCATGGGCGTCGACGGCATCCTGTCGGGCGGCTTCGTCTTCAACCCGACCAATCAGACGTTCGTGCTGCAGGCCGATTCCCCGGCGATCGCCTTCTTTGAAACCTGGGCGGCGACGCAAATCCAGGCCAAGGACGTCTTCAATGCCAACGGCAGCACCACGCTGCCATCGGTTGGGCGCTCCTACATCTCGACCAAGGGCTTTCTTATCAGCCTGCCGCCGATGCCGGCGGCGGCCAAGATCCTGCAGCCGCGCCGTTTCGCGATCCGCTGGCAGAGCGTTCAAAGCGTCCCGAACTGAGGGTAAGACATGCGTAAAGAGATCGACATCACGATCACCGATCCTGGTCGTGACGAGGGCAAGACCTTCCACATCTGCGAAATGCCGGCGGCGCGCGCGGAGAAATGGGCCATGCGCGCCCTTCTCGCCGTGGCGCGCTCCGGCGTCGACCTTCCGGACGACTTCACCGGCATGGGTATGCAGGGCATTGCCATCATCGGCATTCGAGCGATCACCAAAATCGCCTTCGAGGATGCCGAGCCGCTGCTTGACGAGATGATGGAGTGCGTCATGGTCAAGCCCGACCCCCGCAATCCGGCCATCAAGCGCGTGCTGTTCGAGAGCGACATCGAGGAGATCACCACGCTGGTCACGCTGCGGCAGGAAGTGATCAACCTGCACATCGGTTTTTTTACGCGCGGCGGCCCGTCGAAATCGACTTCGGCGGAGTCGCCGACGTCCGGCTCCTCGAATACGAAAACGTCTCCCGAGCCATCGGTCAGGTTCTCTCAAAGGGCAAAGCCACGCTCCGCGACTTAGACGAGTGGCTGTCGATCGAGGACGTCCACGACCTTCTAGAGGTGGCGATGGTCGACGCGCACAACCTGATGCTGCTGAGGAAGAGGGACGCAAATGCCAACGGTCATTGACAGCCTGATCGTTACGCTCGGTCTCGATCCCAAGAATTTCAACGACCAGCAAAAGAAGACGTCGGAGAGCTGGCTCAAGACCGTCGGTGCATTCCAGAAAGGCGGCAAGACGGTCGAGGAGAGCTCGAAGCGGGCCGCCGAGACAGTAAACCTGATCACCCGCCGCGTGCTCGAGCTGTTCGCCGTCATCACCGGTTCGCAGGCGCTAAGCGAGTTTGCCGGCAAGATCATCACTGCCGACGCAGCGCTCGGCCGCTTTGCGTCGACCGTCGGTGAAACGCCGCAGCGCCTCTCGGAATGGGAGAACGCTTCGGAGCGGTTCGGCGGTTCTGCCGAAGCGACGGCGGCCACCCTGGCGCGCGTCAACAAGCAGCTCTTTGACCTCAACCGAAACGGCCAGATGTTGCCGCGCGAGTTCTCGCAGCTGCAAGCCTGGACCGGCATGTCGATCGATCCCAACCACGGGATTGAGAAGTATCTGTCCGACGTCTCGGCCGCGTTGCAGAAATTGCACGAGACGAGGCCGGCAGACGCGCACATCGTCGCTCAGGCGCTCGGCATCGATCCGGCCACCGAGCAGCTTATGTACAAGATGGGCCGTGGCATCGACGCCTATCTCGACAAGCTTGGCAACCTGGCTCCCAGCAACACCGCCATCGCTGCGGCGCAAAAGCTGCAAGCGACCTGGGTCCAACTGACCCAGCAGGCGACCGCGCTTGGCAACACCGTCCTGGAGACTGTCGGGCCTGCGATCGCCGACGCCATCGCCAAGATGACGGACTGGATCGACAAGAACCAGGAGTGGATAAAGACCGGGATCGTCGAGGCGGTGAAGCGCTTCCTCGACTTTCTCAGCAAGATCGACTGGAACGCCGTCGGCACCGGCATGCAGACTTTCGCGACGGGTGCGAAGGAAGTGGTCGACGGGCTGGGCGGCATCATCAATGCCACCGAGATCCTGTTCGGCCTTTGGCTCGGCGCAAAGTTTCTCCGCGTTCTCGCCAACATTCGCTCGCTGGCCAGTCTGGGCGGTGGGGGCGCTGCGGCCGATGCGGCTGGAGGCGCTGGCGTGATGGGCTTTATGGGCAAACTATCGCCCTGGCTTGCCATGCTGACGCTGTCGGGCGACACCCCGCAAGGGCAAGGGAAAGGCGTCTATTATACCGATAGGGATATCGACACCATCACCCAGATGAAACACTRCGATGGCAGCGGTCCGCAAAAGCGATATGCGAACAATGGTGGCGGCACCACTGTCGACGGCAATCCCGTTTCCAAGAGCAATCCGCTCCCCGTCACCATCTCTGACCAGAAAAGCGATGGCGGCGGCTTCTGGAGCAACCTGGTCAGCGGCATCGGCAATCTGTTCGGCGCTGGCGAGCGGAACGCATTTGGCCCGCCTGCGGCCAAGGACAGCGGTGCTGGCGGCGGGATCGGTGGCCCGCAGAGTAGAAACGGCGGCACCAAGGGCTGGTGGACGCCTGAGCGGCAATCTCAGGCCTATCAGACGCTCGTCGCTGGCGGCCTCTCCGATGCCGGCGCGCGCGGGCTGGTTTCGCGCTGGATGAACGTCGAGGCGGCTGGCGGCCCTTCGTCGGTCAACAGCATCGGCGCAATGGGAATAGGCCAGTGGCTGTCTCCCCCTCGCAAGCGCGCGCTGATGGCCTTTGCCAAGGCTCGCGGCAAGGACTGGAACGACTTCGACACGCAGTTGCAGTTCTCGCTGTCCGAGATCAATGGAGCCGAGAACCGATCTGGTCCCGCGTTGCGCAATGCCAAGACCGATGCCCAGGGCGCGACGGCCGCATCGATGTATGAGCGTGCCGAAGGCTACAACGCCTAGACCGGGACGGACAACTACACTCAGAAGACCTACCGGGGCATGGCCTCGATCAACACCGGGGCCAAATCGGCCGCGCTGTCGAACATCTCGGCCACGCATGGCGCCACGACGTCGAAAACTTCGGTCGAGAACCATATCGGCAAGATCGACGTGCATAGCCAGGCGACCGACGCCAACGGCATTGCAGGGGACATCAGCGGCGCTCTGGACCGTCGTCTGTTCTCGGCTCAGGCAAACTACGGATTGGCGTGATGGCTGGCATTCTTGAGGTATTGGAGAGCGACGCCATCGGGCTCCTTGAGGGCCTGTTCCAGCAGCAGCAGTGGGGGATCTTTTTCGGCGGTGCGCCGGTCGTCATCGCCGACAACGTCGTCGAGGTGCAGTATCGCCAGCAATGGTCGATCTCTGACTTCCCGGTCGAGCGTGGGGCCTTCGAAAGCTATGACAAGGTCCAGGTCCCCTACGACGCGCGGCTGCGCTTCACCGCAGGCGGATCGCTGGCAAACCGCGAGGCCATGCTGGCGTCGATCGCCGCGGTTGCGGCCGACACCAACCTCTACGACGTGGTGACGCCGGAGGCGGTCTACCTCTCCTGCAACTTCACTCACTACGACTACAGCCGCCGCTCGAATGAAGGCCTGGGGCTCCTGTCGGTCGATATCTGGCTGATCGAGGTGCGCCAGGCGGTCAGCGCCGCCATGTCGAACACGCAATCGCCGAGCAGCGCTTCCCAGGTCAACGGCGGGACCGTGCAGACGGTGCAGGCGACTGGCCCGCAGCTGGCGAAATTCCAGACCTCGTCTGGTC
>NZ_JBFULQ010000176.1:0-10599 GCF_054049815.1 Mesorhizobium sp. P5_C1
CCCAAGCTGTGACTGGCATCTTCCGTGCCGGTTCTGTAGTTGTTGCACCCCGATGAAAAACAAGGACCCGTAATGGCGACCAACAACATCGACCATGCCTTCACCGCCCGCTCCAAAACGGGTGCTGCCCTCGAGCCGACCTATTCCGGCGCGCTGTCGTTCATGCGGCGCAAATATACGAAGGACGTGAAGGGCGCGGACGCGGTGATATGGGGCATTCCCTTCGACGCCGCCGTCACCAACCGGCCCGGCGCCCGCTTTGGGCCGCAGGCGATCCGCCGCGCCTCGGCGATCCTCGACAACGACCCGCAATACCCGTTTTCACGCGATCTGTTCGAGCATCTCGCGGTGGTCGATTATGGCGATTGCCTGCTCGATTCGGGCAATCACCAGAAGACGCCCGGCACGATCGAGCGCGAAGCGGCGAAGATCCTCAAGTCCGGCGCCTTCCTGTTGTCGCTGGGTGGTGATCATTTCGTCACCTGGCCGCTGCTCAAGGCGCATGCCGCCATCCACGGCCCGCTCGCCCTGGTGCAGTTCGACGCCCATCAGGACACCTGGCCGGACGACGGCAAGCGCATCGACCACGGCTCCTTTGTCGGCCGTGCCGTCAATGAAGGTATCATCGATCCGGACCGCTCGATCCAGATCGGCATCCGCACCCACGCGCCCGACACGTTCGGCATCAAGATCCTCTACGGTCACGAAATCGAGGAGATGCGTGCGTCCGATATCGCCTATGCCATCGTCGACCGCACCGGCGGCAAGAAGACTTATCTCACCTTCGACATCGACTGCCTTGACCCGGCCTATGCGCCCGGTACCGGCACGCCGGTTGCCGGCGGGCCGTCCTCGGCAAAGATCCTGTCGACGCTGCGTCAGCTCAACCAGATCGATATTGTCGGCGCCGATGTCGTCGAGGTTGCGCCGGCCTATGATCACGCCGATATAACGGCGATCGCCGGCTCGATGGTGGCCATGCAGTATCTCGGCCTGCTGGCCGAACGAAAGGCCCGGCTGGAAGAGCTGAACAACAACGGCAACCACAACGGTGCCGCGGTGAATCACGGTCAGGGCATATAGTCTTGAAATATCAGGGAATTTGATCAGGCAAATGAAACCGAAAATCTTCATCGACGGCGAGCACGGCACCACCGGCCTGCAGATCAGGGCGCTGCTTGCCGAGCGCGGTGACCTGGAAATCATCTCCGTTCCTGCCGAGCGCCGCAAGGAAACGGCGGCGCGTGCCGAGTTCCTCAATGCCGCCGATGTCGCCATCCTGTGCCTCCCCGATGACGCGGCGAAGGAAAGCGTCTCGCTGATCGCCAACGACACCACCAAGGTCATCGACGCCTCGACCGCGCATCGCGTCGCCGAAGGCTGGGCTTATGGTTTCGCCGAGATGGACAAGGAACAGGCAAAGACGATCGCCTCGGCAAAACGCGTCGCCAACCCCGGCTGCTGGCCGCAGGGACCGATCGCGACGCTGCGGCCGCTGGTCACCGCCGGCCTGCTGCCGGCGGACTTCCCGATCACGGTCAATGGCATTTCCGGCTATTCGGGCGGCGGACGGCCGATGATCGAGGACTATGTCGCCAAGGGCGAGAACGCCTCGGAGTTCCTGCCCTATGGCCTCACCTTGCAGCACAAGCACGTGCCTGAACTCAGGGCCTATGCCAGGCTGTCGCATGATCCGATCATGCAGCCGGCGGTGGGCAATTTCGCACAAGGCATGATTACGGTGGTGCCCCTGCAACTCGGTGGTCTCGACCATGTGCCGACGGGTGCGGAGCTTCATGCGGCGATTGCCGACCATTTCGCCGCCATCGAGGGCGGTGTGGTCGAGGTGGCGCCCTATGCGCATCTGGAGCGCATGCCGGAGATCGATCCGGAGATCTACAACGGCACCAACCGGATGAAGGTCTACGTCTTCGCCAACGACAAACGGGCACAGGCTCTGCTGCTGGCGGTCTATGACAATCTCGGCAAGGGGGCCTCGGGTGCCGCCGTGCAGAACATGGACTTGATGCTCGGCCTCTGATGGACGCACCTGTCTTTCCGACGCGCTGGAAGGTCAGCGCGCCCGAACTTATTGCCGAAACCTTTTCGAGCCGCATCTGGAAGGTGCGGCACGAGGATGGTTCGCCGGCGATCGTCAAGGCGCTCAAGCCTTTCGACGACGTCGCGGATTGCGCGGCGAGCATTATCTGGCCTGGCGGCGCGGCGACGGCGCGGTCCGCCTGCTTGGCCGCGACGGCCACAGCATGCTGCTCGAATATGCCGGTGAAACCCTGCTGCAGCAGGTTCTCGACAAAGAGGGCGACAACGCCGCCACTGAAATCGCGGCCGAAGTGATGGCGAAACTGTTTTCGCCTGGGAAAGACCCCTTCCCGCCCGAGTTGCAGCCGCTCAGGGAGCGGTTTGCCAGCCTGTTCAGGAAAGCCGCGAGCGACCGCAACGCCGGCCATGACAGTCTCTATGTCGAGGCCGCGGCAATCGCCGATCGGTTGCTGGCCGATCCGCACGATATCATGCCTCTGCATGGCGACCTGCATCACGACAACATCCTGCACGGGTCGCGCGGCTGGCTGGCAATCGACCCGAAGGGTGTGCTTGGCGATCCCGGCTTCGACGCCGCGAACATGTTCTACAACCCGCTCGACCGGGACGATCTTTGCCTCGATCCGGAGCGGATCGCGGATATGGCCGAGGTCTTCGCCAAAACGCTGGGCCAGGCTCCGCGCGCCATTCTTGATCATGCGATCGCCTATGGTTGCCTGTCGGCATCCTGGCATCACGAAGACGACAACGCGGTCGAGGAGAACCGCGAATTGTCGATCGCCAAGGCGATCCGGGCGGTGCGGCCAAGCTTCTGATCCAGCCGGTCAACCGGCGACGGTAAGGGCTTGTTCACCATGATGGGCTACTCACATTGCGTGGCTCCATCAGGGAATTGTCATGGTCAGCGCGATTTCGGGTTCCTCCCAGGCAACCCAGTATGCTTCGTCCAGTTCATCGAGCAATGCAGCCCAGGAAGCCGCGCTCGAAAAGCAGATCCAGGATCTGGAAGACCAGGCCAAGGCGATCAAGGACCAGGTCCAGGCCGCCCAGGTGCAGCAGGATATCGCTGTCGCCCAGGCCAAACTTGATGCACTCAGGGCCGCCGACGCCGACAAGGCGGCCAAGGCCGCTCAGAACCAGTCAACGCCATCCGCCGCAACCTTGCGCCAGGCCGAATTCGACGGCGAGAAGACGACAGCGTCAAACGAATTCTGGATGTGAACGGCCGATCGGCTGAAGCAATTCCAGGAAAAGTGTGAAACGGGTTTTCCGTCCGGAATTGCGTCAAAACAAAGAGATAGAGCAGTTCACCGTTTCCGTGAAACGGTGAACTGCTCTTAGGGATCAGCTCCTGAGCGCGATTTCGTGCGGCAAGGGATAGGCACCCTTGGTGCCGCGCCAATGAGCGGCGGCAAAGCCCAGCACGATGAGCGCAAACCCCTGATGGGTCAGTGCCATATGCAGCGGCACGTGCATCAGCAGCGTGCCGATGCCGATCGAAGCCTGCACCAAAACCAGCGCAAACAGCAGCGTGGCGCGGCGGGCGTGYGTTGTTCCAGGAAGGCGCCGACGCGTGGCGATCATGTGCCACAAGGCCACGACGAACACCGTATAGGCGCCGAGCCGGTGGACGAACTGCACCGTCTTGGGGCTTTCGAAGAAATTGCGCCACGCCGGCTCGAGGATCAGCAAATCACCAGGGATGAGCTTGCCGTCCATCAGCGGCCAGGTGTTGTAGCTCAGGCCGGCGTCGAGCCCGGCGACCAGGCCGCCGAGATAGATCTGGATCAACGCCAGAAACACGATGAAACCGGCCAGCCTCTGCGTCGAGCGGTCGGCGGCGGGTTCGGAATGCGGCGCCAGCCCACGCGCAACGACCATGGTGGCGGTGAAGATCAGCGCCGCCAGCGTCAGATGGGTTGCCAGCCGGTACTGGCTGACCGAAACCCGGTCGACCAGCCCCGAGGCCACCATCCACCAGCCGATGGCGCCCTGCAGGCCGCCGAGCAAAAGGATGCCCACCAATTTTGGCCCCAGGCCGCGCTCGATGCGGCGCGTCGCCCAGAAGAACAGCAGCGGCAAGGCAAACACCAGGCCGACGCTGCGCGCCAGGATGCGGTGCGCCCATTCCCACCAGAAGATCGACTTGAACGCCTCGATGCTCATGCCCTTGTTGAGCTCGGCATATTGCGGGATCTGCTGGTAGAGCTGGAATTCCTCCTGCCACTCGGCGTCGTTGAGCGGCGGTATCACGCCATGGATCGGCTTCCACTCCGTGATCGACAGGCCGGCACCGGTGAGCCTGGTGGCGCCGCCGACCAGCACCAGCGCAAACAGCACCAGCACCACCACATAGAGCCAGCCGCGCAGCAGCGCCCGATTGTACAGGTCGCGGTCGCGGGCCATGAAGGGCGCGGCAGCTGATATGGCAGCCATGGTCTTGTCCCGGCAGGTTGGTTTGGCGGATTGGTGGACCATCGCACCCTTGCTGGCAAGACCAGACGGCGCGGCACGCCGTCGCGCCGCGTCTCACCGGTTGCACAGGGTCGCGTCAAGGCCTATGCGAAGCCAAGAGCTTGCCGGACCTGCGAGGTCCCGGCGGCCTAGACCAGGAGGCCAACCATGCCCGTGCGCCTGAAAAAGCTGATCGGAGCGTTCCTGCTGGTGGCGCTGGTCATCATCTACGCGCTGGTCGCATCGATCTTCGCGGTCGCCCGGCTCTCGGAGTCGAGCCCGTGGGTGCATTTCCTGTTCTTCCTGCTCAGCGGCCTGCTGTGGGTGCTGCCGGCGATGGGCATCATCAAGTGGCTGATGCTGGAGCCGAAGGCGAAGCGCTGAACCGGAACCCGGCCCCGCAGCAGTCAGATCGTCACGAGCATCTTGCCGGCGTTGGCGAGCGGCGTGGTCACGCCCGACAGCATGKTGCGGATATGAGCGAGGCTCTGGTAGCGGCCGTTGACTGAAATGCGCGGCAAGGCATGCAGGAACCCGGCATGTTCGGCGCGCAGCACGCCATGGCGCGTGGTCACGGCGGAGGCATAGCCGGCGTCGCGGGCAAAACCCACTTCGCGGCAGCCCACCGCCCTGGCATAGCCATAGGGATAGGCGAAATGGCTGGGCCTTTCGCCCAGTTCGGCCTGCAGCATGTCACCCACGGCGCCGATCTCGTGCCGCGCATCGGTTTCGGAAAGCCGCTTCAGATTGCTGTGGTTGATCGTGTGGGCGCCAATCGCCACCAGCGGATGCGTGGCGATGCGGCGGATTTCATCCCAGTTCATCAATGTCCGCAGGCGCGGGCCGTCGGCGTCGACGCCATTCGAGCGAGCCAGGTCACRCAGCACGGCTTGCAGGGCTTCCTCGCGGACTTCGGAGGTGAGATAGACATGCAGGCGTATATTGGCCTGTAACTTCTTCGCAGGGGTCGAGCAGTCGATCACCAGCGGGCCATTCGGCCGCGTCAGGGTGAGGCTGTCGCGCGCGTTGACGATGTCCTCGACCACATCCCACCACAAATCGGCGGTGCCGTTGATCAGCCCGGGCGCGACATAGATGGTCATCGGCGCGCCGTGCTTCTCCAGCACCGGCAGCGCCTCCGTCATGTTGTCGCGATAGGCGTCATCGGCGGTGATGGTTGCGAACTCGCCACCCTTGCCGCCCGCCTTGATGCGCTCGACCGCTTCATCCATGGAAACAAAGGCATAGCCGCTCGCCTTCATGTCGGCGATCACAGCATCGAGGAAGCCAGGCGCGATGTTCAGATGGCGGTTGACGCTATCGGGCTTTTCGGGCGTCGCGGTCACGCGGTGCAGCATAAGTATGGCGCCAATGCCGCCGATGAACGGCTTGGCCAGCGGTGCAAGACCGGAATAACGGGCGACGTTCAGCGCCAGTTTCCGGATTGCCTCGCCCCCGTCGATCATTCATTCACCTTTTGCGCCTAGGCTAAACCAAGCACGGAATGCGCCTATGCGGCTCCCCAAATCGCCATCAGTACGCCCTAAGGATTGAGGTATGGTTGACGCAACAGCGTCATTTGACGGCAATCGGCTCGCTGCGACCGAGGCGTCGCCGCGAGCCTTGCCGGGAGACCAGGCCGGCCTGTCGATTTCCGTGACATCCGCGGAAGGGCTCGCGGCCTATGCCGGGTTCTGCCGCTCGGCTCTGTTTGCGCCGGCGCAGAGTGCCGGCTGGATACTGAACTGGGCCGAGCAGGTCGGACCGGATCTGCTCATAGCGACGCTCAGCGCCGAAGGCCGGCCGGTTTTTTCGCTGGCCCTGGAGGTCACCGCGAAAGGTCCGTACCGCGTCGCCCGCTTCATGGGCGACCGCCACGCCAACGGCAACTTCGTCGCCGCTGATCCGCAGTGGCTGGCCAGGGCGGATATCCCGGCCATTCGATCGCTGTTGGCGACCATCGCCAAGGCACGCCCGGACATCGATCTCGTCGCGCTCGAGCGGTTGCTGCCCGATCTCGACGGTGTCACCAATCCACTCGCCTTGCTTGACCATTTTGCCAGCCCAAACTTGTCGCTGGCCGTCGATCTCGGCGGTGGCTTCGATGCGCTGCTGTTGCGCGCCAGCGGCAAGCGCAAGCGCAAGAAGCACCGCTCGCAGATGCGCAAGTTCGAAGCCGTCGGCGCCCACGGGCGCATCGAGGCGCGCACGGCGGACGAGGTGGACAGGCTGCTCGATGCCTTTTTCGAGATGAAGGAATTCCGCTTCCGCAAGATGGGCATTTCCAACGTCTTTGGCGACGAGCAGGTGCGCGCCTTCTTCCGTGCGCTGTTCACGCACGCGCTTGCCGAAGACAAGCCCTCCTTCGTGCTGCACGGGCTCGAGGTGGCCGGCAAGCTGCGCGCCGTCACCGGGTCAAGCCGCTCCGGCAAGCGCCTGATCTGCGAGTTCGGAGCGATCGCCGAGGACGATCTCGGCAATACCAGTCCCGGCGACTTCCTGTTCTTCGACAACATCCAGGAAGCCTGCGAGACCGGTTTTGCCGTCTATGACTTCTCCGTCGGCGACGAGCCCTACAAGCGGCTATGGTGCGATATCGAAACCCAGCATTTCGAGGTGCTGGTCCCCTTGACGCTGAAGGGCCGCGCGCTGGCGGTGACGCTCCGGCAAGGCGCAAGGTTCAAAGCCTTCATCAAGAACAGCCCGACGATCTGGAAGCTGACCAAGATGCTGCGCCGCAAGACTGCCGGACAAGCGGCGCCCACGACCGGCGAGAATGAGAGCTAGTTTCGGAAATTCAGGGCTCCTCTAAGGGGCGGCTTTGACTCGGAGATCGAGATCGGCCTCGATGTCGTCAAAGCCTTAAGCTGTCGCCACGGAGTGAGGACGATGATGCCGACCATCCGCACGCTGTCACTGCATGAGTTGGCGGTTCTCATCGACTGGGCGGCGGCGGAAGGCTGGAACCCTGGTCTTGAAGACGCGGCGATGTTCCAGGCTGCGGATCCCGCGGGCTTTATCGGCGCCTTTGCCGGCGACGAAATGGTCGCGGCAATCTCGGCAGTGGCCTATGGAAGCGGATTCGGCTTCATCGGCCTCTACATCTGCCGGCCGGACAAGCGCGGCAAGGGCTACGGCAAGGCGGTGTGGGACGCCGGCATGGACAGGCTTGCCGGCAGGACCGTCGGCCTCGACGGTGTCGCCGAGCAGCGCGCCAATTACAGGCGCAAGGGCTTCGAACCCGCCTACGAGACCATCCGCTATAGCGGCCGCGCGGCAGGCCCGGTGGTCGAGGCCGACGGGTTGCGCACCGTGACGGCCAAGCTCGTGCCCGACATCATCGCTTATGACGCATATTGCTTTCCGGCACCCCGGCGAGCCTTCCTGCAGCGATGGCTGCAGGCGCCGCATCATGCGTTGGCGGCGGTCAGCCCGCGCGGTACCACCGGCTATGGCGTGGCTCGACCGTGCCGCTCGGGCTTCAAGATCGGCCCGCTGTTTGCCGACAGCGACGACACGGCGCTGCAGCTGCTGGACGGACTGGCGGGGGCCTGCGAGGGCGGCGACCTGCACATCGACGTTCCCGCCGAAAAGGCCGGTTTCATTGCGGCACTCGAGGCGGCCGGCTTTGCGCCGACCTTCAAGACCACCCGCATGTACAAGGGCCCGGCCCCGGAGCTCGGCCTGCAGCGGCTGTTCGGCGTGACGACCCTGGAATTGGGATAGATCAGGCGGAGCGTCAGGCCGCCGAGCGCCGTCCCGGCACCGGATTGCCGGGCGGTTCGTGGCCGAGCGGCGTCACCAGCGTCAGGTCGGGATAGCCACTTTCGATCAGCTTGACCGCGGCCTGCGTCACTTCATCGTCCGGCTCCAGCATGGACAGCAACACCTCGGTCGCATCGCCGGCCAGACGGCTGATGCCTTGCGCGTCGGCCGGTCCGCATTCGACCACCACCAGATCATAGGCTGTGGTCAGCGACTGCATGATGATCGGCAGCCGGTCGGCGGCGCGCATGGCGCGGACCGGATCGGCGGTGCCGACAGGAATGACGTGGCAGTCAGAATAGAGATCGGCATGGATGACGTCGCTGAACTGCGCTTCCGAAGCGAGCAGGTTGGTGATGCCGGGGAAAAGGCCGCTGTCCAGCATCGGCCGCGAGGCGGCCCCCGAAGCGGTAAGGTCCAGCAACAGGACGCGCAGGCCGGCGTCGGCGACCTCGCGTGCCACCAGGACCGCCGACGCGGCGGCCTCGTCGCCCTCCGGCGAGACGAATATGGCGCGCGCCGCACCGCTGGCGATCAGCTTTTCGGCGGCCTTCTCAATGTCGATCTCGCCCAGAGTGGAACGCACCGGTTCGGCCTCGGCAGCCGTCTCCTGCGCTGTCGCTGCTTCGGTCATCGCGACCATATCAGGCGCTTCGGCCGCATGCGCATAAGGCGCATCGATCTCGGGCATCGCGGTGGCATAGGGCATCACGGCTGTGTAGGGCTCCGACCTCGTGTCAGCCGGGCCTTCTCCCATCTCCGGGCGAAGGATAGGGTCCTGGAGGACGGCGGGCTCCTGGTGGACAGCCGGCATCGCGACCCTATCCAGCGCCTGAGCTACATGGGGCATCGCGACCTCATCGATGCGTTCGAAGCGGGAACCGGTCGCCGGCCGCATGGCGCGGCCAGAAAACAGCTCCCTTAGGAGCGTCACGATGGCCATGACCAGCAGCGATGCGACGAAGGCGGCACTGACGATGGGCAGGACCTTCGGGAAATACGGCTCGGACGGCACCTGCGCCAAGGAAACCACCCTTGCATCGACGGGCAGATAGTTGCGATCCTTGCGCGACGCCGCGCTGAGGTAGTTCGCCTGGTACGATTCGAGCTGCTGGCGCTTGGCGGCCGCATCACGCTGCAAGGCATCAAGCTCGACCTGCTGTTCGCCGGCGCGGGCCGATGCCGCCTTCAATGTGTTGACGTCGGCGACAAGCTGGTTCTCACGAGCCTGCGCGGTCTGCGCCTGGGTCATCAGACCCTTCATCAGCTTTTGCGCCTCGTTGCGGATCTGGCCGTCGAGATCGGCAAGCTGAGACTTCAACGCCCGGATGCGCGGATGATTGTCGAGCAAGGTGGTGGAAAGATCGGCGATGTTGGCCCTGAGCTCGACCTGCCGCTCGCGCAGGCGCTGGATCAGATCGGAAGACAAGACCTCAGGCACGGCATCGAGCGAACCGCCGCCCTGCAACGCCTTGCGCACGCTGTCGGCGGTCGCTTCCGCCGAGGCGCGGTTGGCGCGTACACGCATCAGTTCGCTCGACAGTTCGGAAAGCTGCTGCGTGGCAAGCACCGAATTGTTGCCGCCCATCAAAAGATCGGATTGTGCACGGTAGGTGGCAACCTTGGCCTCGGCATCCCTAACCTTCTGCTGCAGGTCGGCGATCTCCGGCGCCAGAAAATCAGCGGCGGCGTTGTTCGATTCGAGCTTGGCGGCCCCTTGCCCCTCAATATAGGCGGCGGCAATGGCATCTGGTACGGCAGCCGCGAGCTTGGGATCTTCCGATGAGAACTCAATGGCAATGATGCGGGTCTTCTCGACGCTATAGACGTTGAGCTTCTCATGCATTTTCTTGAGGACGCGCTCTTCCGTCGGAATTTCCATCGGGTCGCTCTTCAGACCGACGAGGACCAGAGCGCGGCTCAACGGCGACATGTCGAGTGCTTCGTCGAACTCGGGCAGCTTCTCCAGACCAAGCTTTTGCGCGACCTGCTTGAGGATTTCGTTGGAGGAAATGATCTGGACCTGGGTGGCGACGCCCTGTTCATCGAGAATTGGCTTGTCGGCGTCGTTGTTGCTGGCCGGCCGCGTATAAACGGATTCACGCGGCGCAATCTCGACCTGGGTCTGTGCCTTGTAGTGACGTGTGGCAAACGAGGCGAGCGCGAAAGCCGCGCCGGTCACCACCAGTGCGACGACGAGGATGCGCAGCCAGTTCCTCGCCAGGCTGGCGAAGAGCTGCCTGAGATCGACGTCAACATCTGCGGCCGCGGACTGAACGGACATGCATCCCTACTCCGATACTGGGTCAGGACACACCG
>NZ_JBFULQ010000177.1:0-10597 GCF_054049815.1 Mesorhizobium sp. P5_C1
GAGGATGACCCGGCATTGACGGTGCGCTTGCCGGGGCTGGAGAACCGGTCGCCGGCGCGCATTGTCCTCGACCGGCAGATCAGGCTGCCGGAGACCTCGAAGCTGGTTTCGGGCGTGGACCGGGTGCCGCTTTACGTCGCCGCCTGCCTGGAGGCCGATCCGCTGCGGCGGACCATGCTGGAGCGCGCCGGGGTGCGCTTCATCGGCACCGAAACGCATGAGGGCGGCGTTGCGCTGCCGGAACTGCTCGAGGATCTGGCCGCGCTCGGCATGGCCAGTGTTCTGGTCGAGGGCGGCGCCAAGGTTGCCGGCGCTTTCCTGGCCGAGGGGCTAGTCGACCGCATCGTGCTGTTCCAGGGATCGGAAGCGATCGGCGCCGACGGCATTGCATCGCCCATCGATGCCGACCATATCCCGGCAGGATTTCGAAAGCTCCGCGATATGCGTTTCGGTGAAGACAGCTACGCCGAGTGGATCAGGAACATTTAGACCACGATCCCGAACAGTGGGACCGGTTTTCGGACAGGATCATGGTCAAACGGAAGGATCACCGATGTTTACTGGAATTGTCACCGATGTCGGCACCGTCGCGACCGTCAAGCCGCTGAGGGAAGGGGTGGGGCTACGCATCGACACCGCCTACGATCCCGAAACCATCGCCATCGGCGCCTCGATCTCCTGCGGTGGTGTCTGCCTGACGGTTACCGCCTTGCCCGACAGCGGCACGAACGCGCGCTGGTTCGAGGTCGAGGCCTGGGAAGAGGCGCTCAGGCTGACGACGGCGACGAATTGGAAATCGGGCACGCGGATCAATCTGGAGCGAGCGCTGAAGATCGGCGACGAGCTTGGTGGTCACATCGTTTCGGGCCATGTCGACGGCATGGCCGAGATCATCGAGCGCAGGGATGAAGGGGACGCGGTGCGTTTTACCCTCGAAGCACCGCGCGATCTGGCGAAGTTCATTGCACCGAAAGGCTCGGTCGCGCTCGACGGCACCTCGCTCACCGTCAACAAGGTGGAAGGCACGCGCTTCGACGTGCTTTTGATCCACCACTCGCTGACCGTGACCACCTGGGGCGAGCGCAGGGTTGGCGACCGCGTCAATCTCGAGATCGACACCATGGCCCGCTACGCGGCGCGGCTGGTGGAGGCCGCAAAAGAGGGGCTTTGACGGTCACAGTCGGACGGACTTCCGCGGCAAACTGGGCACGTGCAACATCTTCTGCTTGCGATCAAACGGGCTTCGGCCTAAGTCACCGGCTCCGCCGGAGACGTGACGCAAAATGCCCAGGAACAAGAAACTCAAGCTGCTGATCATCGAAGCCCGCTTCTATGATGATCTGGCGGACGCGCTGCTCGAAGGCGCCAAGGCTGCGCTCGACGAAGCCGGCGCCAAGTACGATGTCGTCACCGTGCCGGGCGCGCTGGAAATTCCGGCCGTGATCTCCTTCGCGCTCGATGCCGCCGAGGGTGAGGGCACCGACTATGACGGCTTTGTCGCGCTTGGCACCGTCATCCGCGGCGAGACGCATCATTTCGATATCGTTGCCAATGAATCCGCGCGCGCCCTGATGGATATGTCGGTGCAGGAATCGATCTGCATCGGCAACGGCATCCTGACCACCGAAAACGACGAACAGGCCTGGACGCGCGCCCGGCGCACGGAAGGCGACAAGGGTGGCTTTGCCGCCCGCGCCGCGCTGACCATGATCGCCGTCAAGAAACGGCTCGGAGCCTGACCGGCGTGACGCAATCCGGAGACAACGACCGACCACCGGTACGCCAGGCCAACAAGCGCGGCGCTGCCCGGCTGGCCGCCGTGCAGGCGCTCTATCAGATGGATGTCGCCGGCAGCGGCGTCTTCGAGATCACCGCCGAATACGAGGCCTTTCGCCTCGGCAAGGAAGTCGACGGCGCGCTCTATCGTGAAGCCGACGCACAATGGTTTCGCGCTATCCTCGCCGGTGTCGTCGAGAACCAGAAGACGGTCGATCCGATCATCCGACAGGCACTGACCGAGGACTGGCCGCTGTCGAGGCTCGATTCGACGCTACGCGCCATTCTGCGCGCCGGCGTCTACGAGTTGATGAAGCGCGAGGATGTTCCCGTCGCCGTCATCGTCTCCGAATATGTCGATATCGCCAAGGCTTTCTACGAGGAAGACGAGCCGAAGCTGGTCAATGCTGTGCTTGACCGTGTGTCTCGCCGGGTGCGTGGCGAGGGGCGCGGCAAGGACGCATCATGACGGCAATCGCCGTCGAGGCAGGCAAGGATGCGCGGCGCACCGCTTTGATCCTTGCCGCATCGCAGGCGATCATCGGTTCTGCTGCCCCCATCGCCATCTCCATGGGGGGGCTGGCCGGGCAATATCTGCTTGGTCCCGACAAGTCGCTGGCAACAGCGCCGATCACCGGCTTCAACATCGGCGTGGCGCTCGGAGCGCTACCGGCAGCGGCCATCATCCGCGCGATGGGCCAGCGCGGCGGCTTCATGACCGGCACGATCGTCACTGCGCTTGGCGGGCTGGTTGCCACAGCAGCGCTTTTCCACGGCAGTTTCTGGCTATTCGCCTTCGGCCTGTTGGTGATCGGCATCGGCGGCGCCTTCGTCCAGCAGTTTCGATTTGCCGCCGCCGACAATGCGCCGCCGCAGTTCAAGGCTCGCGCCATCTCCTTCGTGCTGGCCGGTGGCATCGTCACCGCCGTCCTCGGGCCGCAGATCGTCATCTTCACCCGTGAATCGTTCGCGCCGGTGATGTTTGCCGGTTCGTTCGCAGCCATCCTGCCGCTGGCGGCCGTTGGCGCCATCATCCTGTCGTTCCTGCGCTTGCCGGAGAAGGTATCGGGCAAGGTGGAGATCGCCGACAGCGACGCCAGACCATTGGTCGAAATCGTCACCCACCCGCGCTTCGTCGCGGCGCTGTTCTGCGCCGTCGGCAGCTATGCGCTGATGAGCTTCGTGATGACTGGCGCGCCGCTGGCGATGGTTGGTTGCGGCCTGTCGGAGGACGATGCGACGCTCGGCATTTCTTGGCACGTCATGGCGATGTTCGCGCCGAGCTTCTTCACCGGCTCGCTGATCCATCGCTTCGGCGCCGAACGGATCGTCGCCACCGGGCTGGTCCTGCTCATCGGCTGCGCCACTGTCGCTCTATCGGGCCTGGCGCTGTGGCAATTCTGGACGTCGCTGATCCTGCTCGGCCTTGGCTGGAATTTCAGCTTCATCGGCGCCACCGCGATGGTGGCGGCCAGCTACCGGCCGTCGGAAAAGGGCAAGGTCCAGGGCTTCCACGACTTCGTCCTGTTCGGTTCTGTCGCTTGCGCGTCGCTGATGTCGGGCATGGTTTACAACGCCTGGGGCTGGACCATGCTTAACTGGATGGTCTTCCCTGTCACCGTTCTGTGCTTCGTCGCCCTCGGCGCGCTCAAGCTGACGGGACGGCGCAAAGCCGACGCCTGACCCGGTCGCCGCATGCCTGACACGCCCTGTCAGCATGGTGTCGGTCGAATACGCAGCGCCCGAACAAAATTATTGCGTCTGTGCCAGATGTTATGAAACCGTGTGCCCCGACTGGCCGTTGAAGCCATGCTCATATGCGGCCGCCGCATTCCGGTTCACAGCAAGGGATTTCACAATGTTTTCAGTCAAGGTTCTGGCCAGCGCGGCATTGGCGCTCGGCATCACGGCGGTTTCCGCCAGTGCCCAGGTCGTTGTCTCCTCGAAGATCGACACCGAGGGCGGTGTGCTCGGCAACATCATCCAGCTCGTTCTCAACGCCAACAACATCAAGACCACCGACCGTATCCAGCTCGGCGGCACGCCGGTGGTCCGCAAGGCGATCACCGCCGGCGAGATCGACATCTATCCCGAATACACCGGCAACGCCGCCTTCTTCTTCGAGAAGGCCGACGACCCGGTCTGGAAGGATGCCGCCAAGGCCTACGAGACGGCCAAGAAGCTCGACTACGACGCCAACAAGATCGTCTGGCTGTCGCCGTCGCCTGCCAACAACACCTGGGCGATCGCGCTGCGCAAGGAGGTCGCCGAGACCAACAAGCTCGCCACGCTCACCGACTTCGGCAAGTATGTCACGGGCGGCGGCCAGGTGGTGCTGGCGGCATCCGCCGAGTTCGTCAATTCGGCGGCCGCACTGCCGGCCTTCCAGACCACGTATGGTTTCACGCTGAAGCCGGACCAGCTGATCACACTCTCCGGTGGCGACACGGCGGCAACCATCGCAGCCGCCGCCAATCAGACCAGCGGGGCGAATGCCGCCATGGTCTACGGCACCGATGGCGGCATCGCACCGTCCGGCCTGGTCGTGCTCGAGGACGACAAGGGCGTGCAGCCGGTCTACCAGCCGGCGCCGATCATCCGCGAAAAGGTGCTGAAGGAACATCCCGAGATCGAAACGCTGCTGAAGCCGGTCTTCGCCAAACTCGACCTCGTCACGCTGCAAGAGCTGAACGGTCGCGTGCAGGTCGGCGGTGAGCCGGTCAAGGGCGTGGCCGAGGACTTTTTGAAGAAGAACGGCTTCCTGAAGTAGGACGATTCCGGCGCGCCGCATCCGTTGCGCGCCGGATCGACTGACGGGGGAGGGCGTGCAGATCCGGTTCGACAAGCTCGGCGTGGTCATCGCCGCGATAGTAGCTTACGCGGCTTTCGCTGCGCCCTTTGCCACGTTCCGCGCCAACCGCATCGTTCCCGGCCAGGCGCGCTCGATTCTCGAGGCGCTGCCGACGGCGACCGGGACGCTGCTGCTCGCCATCATTGTTGCCGCCGCACTTGTYGCGCTGTTCAGGACACCGCTTGTCCTGCGCCTCGTCGCCAGCGTGGTGGTGCTTACAGCGCTGGCGCTGCTGATTGGCGTCGCCGGAACATTTCTGACGCCGGCCGGCAACACCCTTGCGAGAGTGTCGCCAGCTTCCGGTTTCTGGATACTGATGTTCGCCTTCACGCTTCTGCTGGCCGATGTRCTGACACGGCTGAACCTGTCGCCATTGGCACGGGTCGGCGTGCTTGTTGTGGCGGCTTTGGCGATCGGCCTGCTGTTGATTTCGGGAAGCTGGGATAATCTGTCGATCCTCAAGGAATACGCCAACCGCGCCGACAGTTTTTGGGCCGAGGGCTCCAAGCATGTGACGCTGGCGCTCGGCTCGCTGGCCGCGGCTGTGATCGTCGGCCTGCCGCTCGGCATCCTCTGCCATCGCGTCGAAAGGCTGCGCGCCGGCGTGCTCAACGTGCTCAACATCATCCAGACCATTCCCTCGATCGCGCTGTTCGGCCTTCTGATCGCGCCGCTCGGCTGGGTCGCCACGCACGTGCCGGGAGCCGCCGCGCTCGGCATTCGCGGCATCGGCACGGCACCGGCTTTCGTCGCCCTGTTCCTCTATTCGCTGCTGCCGGTTGTGGCCAACACCGTGGTCGGTCTCGCCGGCGTGCCGCGCGCCGCCAACGACGCGGCGCGCGGCATGGGCATGACCGACCGGCAGCGCTTGTTCGGCGTCGAGTTTCCGCTGGCATTTCCGGTGATCCTCACCGGCATCCGCATCGTTCTGGTGCAGAACATCGGCCTCGCCACCATTGCCGCGCTCATCGGTGGCGGTGGTTTCGGCGTGTTCGTTTTCCAGGGGGTTGGCCAGACGGCGATGGATCTGGTGCTGCTCGGCGCCGTGCCGACGGTCGCGCTCGCCTTCGCCGCCGCCATCATCCTCGACGCAGTGATCGAAATGACCGCCACCAAGCGCAGGGTTGAAATGGCATGATCGAGATCGAAGGCATTACCAAGCGCTACGACGCGACAACGGTCGTCGATGACGTCTCGATGGTCATCGAGCCGCGCACGGTTTGCGTCATTGTCGGCACGTCGGGTTCCGGCAAGACGACGCTGCTGCGCATGATCAACCGGCTGGTCGAGCCGACGGCTGGCGTCATCAAGCTCGATGGCGCGGACAATCGCTCGCTGCCTGGTTACGAACTGCGCCGCAGCATCGGCTACGCCATCCAGGGCCACGGCCTGTTTCCGCATCGCACGGTGGCGCAGAATATCGCCACAGTGCCGGTGCTGCTCGGCTGGGACAAGGCCCGCATCAAGGCCCGCGTCGACGAGTTGATGACGCTCTACCAGCTCGATCCCGACGCGTTCGGGCCGCGCTACCCGCACGAACTGTCCGGCGGCCAGCAGCAGCGCGTCGGCGTTGCCCGCGCGCTCGCCGCCGAGCCCAACGTGCTGTTGATGGACGAACCGTTCGGCGCGCTCGACCCGATCATCCGCACCAAGGCACAGGAAGATCTGCTGGCGATCCAGAAACGCTTCGGCACCACAATCATCTTCGTCACCCACGATATGGAAGAGGCCGTCCACATGGGCGACAAGATCGCCGTCATGGATGCCGGCAAGCTTGTGCAGTACGCCAAACCCGCGGAGATCCTGGCAAATCCGGCCAGTGCCTTCGTCGAGACCCTGGTCGGCGCCAGCGAAAGGCCGTTTCGGTTGCTTTCGCTCGGCCGCGTGCGCGACGCCGTGGAGAGGGGCTCCGCCGAAGGCGAGGCGATCCCGGGCGACGCCAGCCAGCGCGATGCGCTGGCCGAATTGTTGTGGTCGGGCCGGCCGGCGCTGCCGGTCAAAGGCGCCGACGGCAAGCCGCTTGGCCGCGTCACCGTCGACGGCCTGGTCAAGCGCGCCGCGAGGCCGGCATGAAGGCCTGGCTTCCCTCGCTGCTCAGGCTGGCTTTGGTGGTGCTGCTGGTTGCCTTCGTCACCAATCCCGGCTGGTTCGAGCCGCTGCTGAAGCCGCTGACTGAGAACAATGCGCCGGTGATCTACAATCAGGGCAGCCTGCTGACGCTGACCTTGCTGCATCTACGCATCGTTCTGATCGCCACGGTGGCTGCGACCGTGGTCGCGGTCGCACTGGCCATCCTGGTCACGAGGCCCGCCGGCGTCGAGTTCCTGCCGCTGTCGCGCAGCCTGGTCAACATCGGCCAGACCTTTCCGCCGGTGGCGGTGCTGGCGCTTGCCGTGCCGGCGGTCGGCTTCGGCGAAAAACCGACGCTGATCGCGCTGTTTCTCTACGGCCTGCTGCCGATCTTCGAGAATGCGCTGACCGGCCTGACGACATTGCCGGCCAATGTCATGGAGGCGGCGCGCGGCGCCGGCATGACCGGTTGGCAAAGGCTCACCAAGGTCGAACTGCCGCTCAGCGCCCCGATCATCCTTGGCGGCATCAGGCTGTCAGTGGTGATCGGGCTTGCCACCGCAACCATCGGCTCAACCGTTGCCGCCAAGACGCTTGGGGAGGTGATCATCGCCGGGCTGTTGTCCAACAACCTCGCCTTCATCCTGCAGGGCGGCCTGATCGTGGCAGCCCTTGCCGTGCTGATCTATGACGGTCTTTCGGCGGTCGAACGCTACACGGCGCGCCGGATGGGYCGCGAAGTCGAGTAGCCAAGTGCCGCGTCGAGATCGATTTCAATCGATCTAATAGGACAATGCCGATGGCTGCGGTCTCGTGGCCCTATGCCTTTTGGGCGAAAGCCGGGCAAAAACCGAACAATATCTTGACGTTCGCAGCCCTGTTTCGCATACACCGCTGCGAAGAGGCGGATTCCGTGCACGGGTCCGGTCTTTGTCTCAACGGCCCAGGGAGGGGTTCTTTTGGGCCATCAATCGAGGAAAATCCGGCAATGACAATTATTTCCGCCGTCATCGCCTGCGGTCTGCTTTCTGTCCTCTACGCCATCTGGGCGACACGTTCGGTCCTCGCGGCCGATCAGGGCAATGCACGCATGCAGGAAATCTCCGCGGCCATCCGCGAGGGCGCGCAGGCCTATCTGGCGCGCCAGTACACCACGATCGCCCTCGTCGGCGTCGTCGTGCTCATACTCGCCTGGTGGCTGCTTTCCATCACCGCCGCGGTTGGCTTCCTGATCGGCGCCGTCCTGTCGGGCGCCGCCGGCTTCATCGGCATGCACGTTTCGGTGCGAGCCAATGTGCGTACCGCGCAGGCGGCCTCCAACAGCCTCGCCGCCGGTCTCGACATCGCTTTCAAGTCGGGCGCCATCACCGGCATGCTGGTCGCTGGCCTGGCCCTGCTCGGCGTGTCGATCTACTACCTCATCCTCACCCATTTCATGGGCCTTGAGCCCAATGACCGTATCGTCATCGACTCGCTGGTTTCGCTGGGCTTCGGCGCTTCGCTGATCTCGATCTTTGCCCGTCTCGGCGGCGGCATCTTCACCAAGGGCGCCGATGTCGGCGGCGATCTGGTCGGCAAGGTCGAAGCCGGTATTCCCGAAGACGATCCGCGCAACCCGGCCACCATCGCCGACAATGTCGGCGACAATGTCGGCGACTGCGCCGGTATGGCCGCCGACCTGTTCGAGACCTACGCGGTGACCGTCGTCGCCACCATGGTCCTCGGCGCGATCTTCTTCGGCGGCACCGCCATCCTGGGGGCAGCGATGCTCTATCCGCTCGCCATCTGCGGCGCCTGCATCCTGACCTCGATCGTCGGCACCTTCTTCGTCAAGCTCGGTTCCAACGGCTCGATCATGGGCGCGCTCTACAAGGGCCTGATCGTCACCGGCCTGTTGTCCATCGTCGGCCTCGGCGTCGCCACCTCGGTTACCCTGGGCTGGGGCGAGATCGGCGTGGTTGCCGGTATGGCCATCACCGGCAAGAACCTGTTCATCTGCGGCCTGGTCGGCCTCGTGGTGACCGGTCTGATCGTGGTGATCACCGAATACTACACCGGCACCAACAAGCGCCCGGTCAACTCCATCGCCCAGGCGTCGGTGACCGGTCACGGCACCAACGTCATCCAGGGCCTTGCAGTCTCGCTGGAATCGACGGCGCTGCCGGCGATCGTCATCGTCGCCGGCATCATCTCGACCTATCAGCTCGCCGGCCTCTACGGCACGGCAATCGCGGTCACGACGATGCTCGGCCTCGCCGGCATGATCGTTGCGCTCGACGCCTTCGGCCCGGTCACTGACAATGCCGGCGGCATTGCTGAAATGGCCGGTCTGCCCAAGGAAGTGCGCCACTCCACCGACGCTCTCGACGCGGTCGGCAACACCACCAAGGCGGTGACCAAGGGCTACGCCATCGGTTCGGCGGGTCTCGGCGCGCTGGTGCTGTTTGCCGCCTACTCGAACGACCTGAAGTTCTTTGCCGCCAATGGCGACAAGTATCCGTACTTCCAGGGCATGGGCGAGATCTCCTTCGATCTCTCCAACCCCTACGTCGTTGCCGGCCTGATCTTCGGCGGCCTGATCCCGTATCTGTTCGGCGGCATCGCCATGACGGCCGTCGGCCGTGCGGCCGGCGCCATTGTCGAGGAGGTGCGCAAGCAGTTCCGCGAGGATCCGGGCATCATGGCCGGTACGTCGAAGCCGAACTACGCTCGCGCTGTCGATCTGCTGACCAAGGCGGCGATCCGCGAGATGATCATCCCGTCGCTGCTGCCGGTGCTGGCGCCGCTCGTCGTCTATTTCGGCGTGCTGCTGATCTCGGGCTCGAAGGCGTCCGCCTTTGCCGCCCTCGGCGCCTCGCTGCTCGGCGTCATCGTCAACGGCCTCTTCGTCGCCATCTCGATGACCTCCGGCGGTGGCGCCTGGGACAACGCCAAGAAGTCGTTCGAAGACGGCTTTGTCGACAAGGACGGCGTCAAGCACCTCAAGGGTTCCGAAGCGCACAAGGCTTCGGTGACCGGCGACACGGTCGGCGATCCCTACAAGGACACCGCCGGTCCGGCCGTCAACCCGGCAATCAAGATCACCAACATCGTCGCGTTGCTGCTGCTGGCCGTGCTCGCGCACGGCTGAGCCATTGGCCCCAAGACAAAACCCGCGGGGAGCGATCCCCGCGGGTTTTTTGTTGCGTCGATGACCGGCCGCCCTTCAGTTCGTCCCTTTGGCGAGGCCTCGCTGCGAGCCTTGCCGACTGATCTTCCATAACAAAAACCCGCAGGATCGCTCCCGCGGGTTTTTGGTCGCCTGAGATGGTGCTGCTCTCCTCGAGGGAAGGCAGGTCTGAGATCAGGGAGTGCCGCCGCCCGGGATGCCGGGGGCCAGCTTGCTGGCGCCGTTGATGATCTGGCTGAGGAAGTTCTGGTCCTTGCCGCCGGTCGGCGTGGTGCGTGAGATGAAGTCGAACACCTTGCCGTCCTTCAAGCCGTAATTGGCGATCTGGGTGACGCGACTGTCGGGGCCGAAATAGACCGCCAGCACATGCTGGTCAATGAGGTGCGGCTTGTCGAAGGCGACGTAGCGCTTGCGCGTCTGCGAAATGTAATAGAAGGCCTCGTTGTCGAAGGTCGCCGTCGTCGACGGCGTGCCGAGCGCCAGAAGCACCTGCTCGCGGCTCGATCCGACCGGAACCAGGTCGATCGCCTGCTGATCGATCACATAACCCTGGGTGAGGGTTTCGCTCGGGCTGAGGTCACCGATCATCTTGGAGGTGTGGCAGGCGGACAGCGCCGAAACAATCACCAGTAGCGAGATCGCACCGGCGGGCCGGGACGAGAAGGTCGACTTGAAATTCAGCGCGCGCAACAACAACTCCATTAGCTGGCCGCAACTTGCGCTGGGCCGCA
>NZ_JBFULQ010000178.1:0-10540 GCF_054049815.1 Mesorhizobium sp. P5_C1
GTACAGGGTGACCTGCGCGTCTCCCGTCCCGCCATCAGGCGTGGCTGGCTGGAGGGGGACAGGTCCAGCGCCAAGGGCGGGCGCGGCAGCGAACCCTTTGTCGAAGTCCCATGGGAAACCGCACTGGATATCGTGGCGGCCGAACTGGACCGAATTCGCGTTGAGCATGGGAATGCCGCGATCTATGCGGGGTCCTACGGATGGGCGAGTGCGGGGCGATTCCACCATGCCCAAAGYCAGGTCCACCGTTTCCTCAACACGATCGGCGGCTATACAAGCTCGGTTCTCAGCTATTCCTATGGCGCTGCCGAGATCATCCTGCCGCACGTGCTTGGCGGGACCGATGGCCTGACGGGCAATCATTCCACCTGGGACGGGATCGAGCGGAATAGCGAGTTGATCGTCGCCTTTGGCGGCCTGCCCTGGCGCAATGCGCAGATACAGGGGGGCGGCGCGGCACGTCACGAAGCGTCGGCGGCCTTGCGCAACGCCGTCGGCAACGGCGCCCATCTGATCAACGTTTCGCCCGTGCGCGACGATGCACCGCGCGGCGTCGAGACCGAATGGCTGCCGCTTCGGCCAAACAGCGACACCGCCTTGATGCTGGCTCTATGCCATGTCCTGATCACCGAGGCCCGTCATGACGAGGCATTTCTGGCGCGATACTGCATCGGCTTCGAGGTCGTGCGGGCCTATATCCTGGGAGAAAGCGACGGCCAGCCGAAGAGCCCCAGATGGGCGGCTGCCCTGAGCGGCGTGGGAACAGAAAAGATTGTCGCGCTGGCCAGGGAAATGGCCGCCAAACGCACCATGCTGATGGTCAGTTGGTCGCTGCAGCGCGCCGACCATGGCGAACAGCCATATTGGGCGGCAATCACGCTTGCCGCTCTGCTGGGCCAAATCGGATTGCCGGGCGGCGGCCTTGGCTTCGGCTATTCGTCGACAAATGGCGCCGGAAGACCGGAGATGGGATTCCGGTGGCCGTCCGTGCCGCAAGGCAGGAACCAGGTGCCGGACTTCATCCCGGTCGCGCGGATGGCCGACATGCTGCTCGATCCGCGCGGCTCGTTCGACTTCAACGGCGCCGCGCTTGTCTACCCCGACATCAGGCTCGTCTACTGGGCCGGCGGCAATCCGTTCCACCATCACCAGGACCTGAACCGGCTGGTCGAGGCTTGGCGGCGGCCTGAAACGATCATCGTCAACGAGCCCTTCTGGACGGCGACGGCGCGCCATGCCGACATCGTGCTGCCAGTCACCACACCGCTGGAGCGAAACGATCTCGCCTTTTCGAACCGGGAAAACCTCGTCGTCGCCATGAAGCAAGCGATCGACCCGGTTGGAGAAGCCCGCGACGATTATCGGATCTTTGCCGACCTGTCGGCCCGGCTCGGCACCAGCGAAGCCTTCACCGAAGGGCGCGGAGCCAGCGAATGGATCCGGGTGCTTTACGAGCAGGCCAGGGACAATGCGGACGCGGCCGGGGTCGAGATGCCGACCTTCGACCGTTTCTGGCATGACGGCTACGCCGACCTTGCCCGGCAGGTGACGTCGCAGACTTTGCTCGGTTCCTTCCGCGCCGATCCCGAGCGGCATCGGCTGGCGACGCCATCGGGCCGCATAGAGCTGTTCTCGCCGACAATCGATTCCTTCGGCTATGACGACTGTCCGGGTCACGCTGTCTGGCGCGAGCCGCGGGAATGGCTGGGCAGCGACCTTGCCAGCAGATTCCCGCTGCATCTTTTATCCCCGCAGCCGGCGGACAAGCTGCACAGCCAGTACGATCACGGCTCGGTGAGCCGGGCGGGCAAAGTGTCGGGCCGCGCGCCGCTGTGGATCAACCCTGCCGATGCCGCTGCGCGCGGCATCCTGGACGGCACGGTCGTGCGCGTCTTCAACGATCGCGGTGCGTGCCTCGCGGGCGCCGTGCTGACGGACGGCCTGATTCCGGGCGTCGTGCAGCTGCCCACCGGTGCATGGTTCGACCCCTCCTCGCCCGGACAGCCGAACAGTCTGGAAAAACATGGCAATCCGAATGTGCTGACACCCGATCGGGGGACGTCGCGCCTTGCCCAATCGCCGACCTGCAATTCGACGCTGGTCGAGGTGTCGCGATTTGACGGAGCCGTTCCCCCGKTGACAGCATTCGATCCGCCTGTCACAGTGAGTTTACCCGACGTGTCCGGCATGCCTGGGCCGCTGGATCTTACATAAGGAGTCGATGCCATACTCTCCTTCCTTGCCCGGCGTGTCTCGCTGTCGCTGGTGACGCTGTTCCTGCTCAGCATCATGGTGTTTCTGGGCGGCCAGGTGCTGCCCGGCAATGTCGGACGCGCCATATTGGGCCCGTTCGCCGACCAGCGCGCCGTCGACGCGCTCAACCACACGCTCGGTGTCGATCGCCCACTGCTGGCGCAGTACTGGGGCTGGATCTCGAACTTCGTCCAGGGCGACATGGGCACCTCCTACATCTTCCGCTCGCCGGTCGCGCCCTTCGTCATCGATGCGCTCGGCAATTCGATGAAACTCGCGGCGGTCGCCTTCGTGCTGGTGGTGCCGATCGGCATCCTCGGCGGCGTCATCGCCGCGCTCAATCTCAACCGGCCGCTCGACCGCATCATCAGCCTTGGCGGCCTGTCGGTGACGGTGCTGCCGGAATTCGTCACCGGCATCATCCTGATCCTGATTTTCGGCGTCTGGCTGCGCTGGCTGCCGATATCGGCCGCATGGCCGCGCAATGCCGGCTTCTTCACCCAGCTCTATTACCTGATCCTGCCTTCGCTGCCGCTGTTCCTGGTGCTGTTCGGCTATATCGCCCGCATGGCCCGTTCCGGCATGATCGAAGCGCTCGATTCCGACTACACACGAACAGCCGTGCTCAAGGGCCTGCCATGGCGCACGGTGATCTGGCGGCATGTGCTGCGCAACGCGCTGCTGCCGACCATCACAGTCATCGCGACGCAGACCGGCTATCTGATCGGCGGCCTCGTCGTGATCGAGACGCTGTTCCGCTACCAAGGGATCGGCTCGCTGATCTTCACCGCGGCGCGCGGCAAGGATTTCCCGATGCTGGAATCGGGAATTCTCACCATCGGCATCGTCTATGCCGTGGCGACGCTCGTCGCAGACTTCCTCTATTCCGTGCTCAATCCGCGCATCCGGCTGGGGTCAGATCAATGAGCGCTGTCCAGACCACCTCCCCCACATCAGACGACACGCGAAAGCGCGGCCCGCTGGCGGAGGTGCTGTTTTCGCTGCTGCGCTCCGGCACCTTCCTGACCGGTTTCGCCATCGTGATGTTCTGGGTTGCCTGCGCCCTGTTCGGCGAGCATTTCGCGCCTTACGACCCGCTTGCCGACGACATCATCAACGCGCTCGCCCCGCCTTCGGCSGAACACTGGTTCGGCACCGACCAGATCGGCCGCGACGTTTTCTCACGCGTCATCGTCGGCTCGCGCGACATCCTGACAGTCGCCCCGCTGGCAACCTTGCTGGCGACCGTGGCCGGCACGGCGCTCGGCCYCATCACCGGCTATTTTCGCGGCCTCGTCGATGATGTCGTCAGCCGCATCCTCGAAGCCTTCATGGCGATCCCGGTGGTCATCGTCGCGCTTTTGGCGATCGTGGCGCTCGGCACATCCAAGACGACGGTCATCGTCGTCATCGGGCTGAGCTTCGCGCCGATCATCGCGCGCACGGTACGCTCCGCAGTGCTTGCCGAGCGCGAACTCGATTATGTCGCCGCCGCACAGCTTCGGCACGAAAGTGCTGCGCATACGATGTTCGTCGAGATCCTGCCCAACGTCATCCCGCCGATCCTGGTCGAGACCACCGTGCGGCTCGGCTATGCCATTTTCGCGGTCGCCACGCTCTCCTTCATGGGCTTCGGCATCCAGCCGCCCTCGCCGGACTGGGGGCTGTCGATCTCCAACAATTACGGCATGATCGGCGGCGGTTTCTGGTGGACGGTGCTGTTCGACGCGCTGGCCATCGCCTCGCTGGTGATTGGCGTCAACCTGGCGGCAGACGGCGTTCACGGAGCGCTCAATGACTAAATCCGCGAAAGCAGAAAACGCGCTCGAACTCAGAGACCTGTCGGTTGCCTATCGCGTCGCCGGCCGCAATCGCGCGGTGCTGCGCAACCTCAGCCTCAACATTGGCCAGGGCGAAGCCTACGGGCTCGTCGGCGAGTCCGGGTGCGGCAAATCCACAGTGGCGCTCACCGTCGTGCGCTATCTGCCGCGAAACGGTTCGATCACCGGCGGCGCGATCTCACTCGACGGCCAGGACGTCATGAAGCTGGATGCTGAGGCCCTCAGGCGGGCGCGGGCCGAAAGCGTCTCCATGGTCTACCAGGATCCCGGCAAGGCGCTGAACCCGTCGATCCGCGTCGGCCGCCAGCTGACCGAGATTTTTGAACTTGGCGGCATAACCGGCAAGGCGGCCGAGGATCGCGCGGTCGCCATGCTGAACCGGGTGCGCATCTCCGACCCGACAAGCGTCATGCAGCGCTACCCGCACCAGCTTTCCGGCGGCATGCAGCAGCGCGTGGCGATTGCCATGGCACTGGCCAACGATCCGTCGATGCTGATCCTCGACGAGCCGACGACCGGCCTCGATGCGACGGTGGAAGCCGAAGTGCTCGACCTGATCGCGCAGCTCAGGCAGGAACTGTCGGCCTCGATCCTGTTCATCAGCCACAACCTCGCGGTCGTCGCCAACATGTGCGACCGGGTCGGTGTGCTCTATGCCGGCATGCTGGTGGAGGAAGGGCCGACCGAGGTCGTGTTCAACGATCCCCGCCATCCCTATACGGTGGCGCTGCTGCGCTGCCTGCCGCGCGGCGGCCAGCGCAAGGACCAGGGTCGGCTCGACACCATTCCGGGCTTCCTGCCCGGCATCGGCGCCGACATCAAGGGCTGTGCGTTCGCCGACCGTTGTGCGCTCGCCGACGACCGCTGCCGCAGCGAATTGCCGCCGCTCTACGATCTGGGCGGCCGGCTGTCGCGTTGCTTCTATCACGAGAAGGCGCAGGCGTTGCCGCGCGCAACCCCGAGCGATGTCGCGCCCGCGCTAAAGGCGGCAGCCGTGCCGGTGCTGCGCGTCGCCGGGCTGAACAAGACCTATTCCAGCCATGGCCACGCGCTGCGCGCCGTGAAGGACGTTTCGCTCGATTTGCGCCCGGGCGAAACGCTTGGGCTGGTCGGCGAGTCCGGCAGCGGCAAGACGACCTTCGCCAGGCTGCTACTCGGCCTGGTGCCGCCGGATGACGGCGGCACGATCGTGCTCGAAGGCAAGGCGCTGGCGCCGCGGCTGGAAAACCGCAGCGACGACCAGATCAAGGCGATGCAGATCGTCTTCCAGAATCCGGACTCGGCACTCAACCGCTCGCACTCGATCCGGCACCTAATCGGCCGCGCACTGAAGCGGCTTGCAGGCTTGAGCGGCAAGGCGCTGGAAGCTCGGCTCAACGACCTTGTCCGTTCAGTCCGGTTGACCGACCGGCATCTTGCCGTCAAGCCACGCCAGCTCTCTGGCGGCCTGAAGCAGCGCGTCGCCATTGCGCGCGCCTTCGCCGGCGACCCGCGCATCGTGGTGTGCGACGAGCCGACCTCGGCGCTCGACGTGTCGGTGCAGGCGGCGATCCTCAACCTGCTCGCCGACCTGCAGTCGAAGGAAGACGTCAGCTACATCTTCATCTCGCATGACCTTGCCGTGGTGCGTTACCTCTCGGACAAGATCGCCGTGCTCTATCTCGGCCGGATCATGGAACTCGGACCGTCGGAAGACGTCTTTTCCGGCCCGCATCATCCCTATACCGAAGCACTGCTGTCGGCCGTGCCCAAGCTCGATCAGACCGAGACGGCGCGCATTCGCCTCGACGGCGAAATCCCCAGCGCCACCAACCCGCCGTCGGGCTGCGTGTTCCACACACGCTGCCCGCGCAAGATCGGTGCGATCTGCGAGCAGCAGGAACCGCCGCTCAGCGAGGCGCAGCCCGGCCACTCGATCCGCTGCCATATCCCCTACGAGGAACTGGCACGGCTGCAGAAGGACGTGGTGACCGAACCGGCGTAGCGGGGATCACCATGCATACGGCCTGGCCCGTCACATCTGGCCGGTCATGCCCAGGGAACGGTCGCCTTCCGAAAACCCCTGACCTTCCGCCCAATCTCCAGCCAGGGTGCGCAGCCCGGTGAGCGCGACATCCAGGACATCCGACGAGACCGGATTGCTGGGATAGGCAAGGTAGATCGGGCGCTGGAACACCGGCGTGTTGTCGATGCGGCGCATTTCGCCGCGCTCGATATGCGTGCTGACGGCACTGAGCGGCAGGTAGGCCGCCGCCTGCCGAGACAGCACATGCTGCAGACCGATGAAGACCAGTCCGGCCGAGATGGCCGGCTTGACCATGCCGGCAAAGGCGCGGTCGTGCTCAATGCGGAATTCCAGCCCCCAGTCCATGAGGATGTAGTTTTCGGTCCAGGACTTCGTCTGCGCGGCATGCTGAACGAGCACGACCTGATCGACCGCCAGCGTTTCGTAGACGATGCCTGGATGCGGGCGCGGCAGATAGAGGATGCAGATGTCGAGCAGGCCTTCCGCCAGCTGGTCGATCGCCAGATCCGGGAAACTGCCCTCCAGGCGCAGCGCCACGTTCGGCCGCCTGGCGCGCATCCAGTCGACCCATGGCGAGGTGATGCGGTCCCACAGATAGGCGGGGGCGGTCAGCCGCAGCAGCGTCTCGTAGCCATCGGGAACGGCGATGTCCTGCCGCGATTGCTCCCAGGTGCGGGTGATGGAGGAGGCATGCGGCAGGAACTGGCGGCCGGCCGGCGTCAGCGTCACGCCATCGCGGTCGCGCACGAAAAGCCGGCGCCCCAACTGCTCCTCCAGTCCCCGGATCCGCGCGCTGACGGTGGACTGGGCGAGGTTGAGCCGGCTGGCCGCGACGGTGAAGCTGCCATGGGCGGCAACTTCGAGAAAGCTGCGCAGATTTTCAGTGTCCATGCCGCACCCTTTGCATCGAAAATTTCGATGGCCCCTATCAAAAAATATCGCTTTGCGGCGGCAGTCAACAATGAACTAGATGGCAAACCCCAAGCCAAGCGAGGAATGCAGCCATGCCAAAGCATTTCAGGATGATCGACGCCGCTCGCCGGACTCTCACAGCAATCGAAAATTCCGCTGTCGACGAGTTGTTGGCCGGCAGGATGGGCCGGCGTGATTTCCTGCGCCATGGCAGTGTGCTTGGCCTCTCCCTACCATTCCTCGGCGGCCTCGTTGCCGCAGCCGGCCTCGGCACGCAGCAGGCCCGCGCCGAGGGCAAGCCGGGCGGCACGGTGCGCGCCGGCGTGGCCACGCCAGGCGGCGCCATCGACCCCGTCACCTATTATGACAGCGGCAGCTACCAGCTGGTTTTCCAGACCGCCGAGTTTCTCTGCATCACCCAGGCGGACCTCACCTTGAAGCCGGTGCTGGCGGAAAGCTGGGCGCCGAACGAGGATGGCAGCGTCTGGACCTTCAAGCTGCGCAAAGGTGTGAAATTCCACAATGGCGAGGACTTCAAGGCCGACGACGTCGTCGCGACCTTCGACCGGCTGGCCGATCCGAGCGGCGCCTCGAACGCGCTGTCGGTGTTCAAGGGCCTGCTGTCGAAGGGCGGCACAAGGAAGGTCGACGACCATACCGTCGCCTTCCATCTCGACGCGCCGAACGGCAGCTTTCCCTATTCGGTGTCGATCGACAATTACAACGCCGTCATCCTGCCGGCGAGCTACAAGGGCGACTACGAAAAGACGTTCGAGGGCACCGGACCGTTCCGGCTGGAGACCTACACGCCGAAGGTCGGCGCGACCTTCGTACGCAACCCCGACTATTGGGGCGAGAAGGCGCTGCCGGACCGTCTCGAATTCAAGTTCTACGGCGACGTGCAGCCGCGCATCCTGGCGCTGCAGGCCGGCGAGGTCGACATCCTCGACGCCGTTCCGCTCGACGTCAGCCAGGTCGTGCTCAACAGCCCCGACATCACGGTGCTGCGCGTCGCATCGACCGCGCATCGCCAGCTGCACATGCGCTGCGACACCGGCCCCTTCACCGACAAGCGCGTGCGCCAGGCGCTGGCATTGTGCATCGACCGCTCCAAGCTGGTCGATGGTCTGTGCCGCGGCATGGCGGCGACCGGCAATGACAGCCCGTTCGCGCCTGCCTTCCCGGCGACCGACAAGACGGTGCCGCAACGCGTCCAGGATATCGCCAAGGCCAAACAACTGCTCGAAGCGGCCGGCGTGGCCAGCGGCTTCGACATCACGCTGACGACGCTGCGTTATTCCGACATTCCCGGCTACGCGCAGCTGTTCCAGAACTTCGCCAAGGAAATCGGCGCCCGCATCGCGCTTAACATCGAGGACCAGGACAAGTACTACGGCAAGGCGGTGTTCGGCCAGTCGGACTGGCTGGACAGTCCGCTCGGCATCACCGACTACGCGCATCGCAGCGTGCCCAACGTGTTCCTCAAAAGCCCGCTGGTCAGCGACGGCCCCTGGAACGCGGCGCATTTCAAGAGCCCGGCCTATGACGGCATGGTCACCAGCTATCTGAAGGCGCTCGATATCGGCGCACAGCGCAGTGCCGCCTCCGACATCCAGAAACTGCTGCTCGACGAGACGCCGGTCATTTTCAGCTATTTCCCCGACCTGCTGGTGCCGGTGCGCAAGAATGTCAGCGGACTGCCGCCGATCGCCGCCGGGCTGCTGCTCGATCGCGTATCCATAGGCTGATCATGAACGTGATCGCCAAGACCAAGAACCGGGAGAGTACCATTCGCAAGCGTCATCTGCGCGGCCGCGGGCCGCATTTTCCGCTGCTCGACAGCATCACCCAATATGATTTCGAGCCGGGCTACGTCGCCTTCACCATGCCGACGCAGAAGCGGCTGCGGGTGCAGGTCGGGTCGATGATTGTCGCCGACACGGTCAACGCGCTGGTGCTCTACGAGTCCGACCACCTGCCGGTCTATTATTTCCCGATGAGCGACGTGCGCGAAGAGTTTCTCTTGCCGAGCACGACGACGACCGAGAGCCCGTTCAAGGGCGTGGCGACCCACTACTCACTCAACACCGGCGTGACGCTGGTCGAGGACGCGGCCTGGCGCTACGCCGATCCGGTGAAAGGCAGCCCGCCGCTCGCCGACTACATGTCGTTCTACTGGAGCAAGATGGGCCACTGGTTCGAGGAGGACGAAGAGATCTTCGTCCACGCCCGCGATCCGTTCCGCCGCGTCGACTGCCTGCCGTCGTCGCGGCGGGTGCAGGTCATTCTCGACGGTGAGCAGGTCGCCGATTCACGCCGTGGCGTGTTCCTGTTCGAAACCGGACATCCGGTGCGCCACTATCTGCCGATCTCCGATACGCGGCTCGATATGTTCGCACCCAGCCGCTACATCTCGCGTTGTCCCTACAAGGGCATCTCCAACTACTATCACGTGACGACCAAGGCCAAGCGCCACGAGAACCTCGTCTGGTACTATCCCGAACCGGTGCACGAGGCGGAACGCATCAAGGGGCTGGTCTGCTTCCACCACGAACTGGTCGACAAGATCCTCGTCGACGGCGTCGAAATCCCCAAGGAAGCCACGGCTGCGTCGGACGGCTATTTCTGAGCGATGCAGGGCGCTTGATCGGAGCACGGCTCAGCGCGTACCCTCTCCGAGGCAGGGAGGGCTATCAATGGATCTTTTCAAGCTGGACGGCGATGTCGCGCTGGTCACCGGCGCCGGCAGCGGCATCGGCCAGGCAATCGCGATCGGACTGGCCGAGGCAGGCGCCGACGTCGCCTGTTTCGGCCATGCTTCGAAAGGCGGGTTGGACGAAACCGCTCACCGGATCACGGCGCTCGGCCGCAAGGCGCTGGTGCTGACCGGCACGGTGACATCGCTGAGCGATCTCGCGACGGCGATCGATCGCCTAGAGAGTGAACTCGGTGCGCTGACCGTCGCCGTCAACAATGCCGGCATCGCCGGGTCGGAAGCGGCCGAGACGCTGTCGCTGGAGACATGGCAGAAGGTGCACGAGGTCAATGTCGCCGGCGTGTTCCTGTCCTGCCAGGCCGAAGCCCGCAAGATGCTGGCGCGGCGCAAGGGCTCGATCATCAACATCGCCTCGATGTCGGGCACCATCGTCAACCGGGGCCTGACGCAGGCGCACTACAACTCCTCGAAAGCCGCCGTCATCCACATGTCGAAGAGCCTCGCCATGGAGTGGGCCGACCGCGGGCTGCGGGTCAATGTCGTCAGCCCGGGCTATACGCTGACGCCGATGAACAAGCGGCCGGAGGTGGCGGAAGAGGTCAAGATCTTCAAGCGCGACACGCCGATGGGGCGCATGGCGGCGCCGGAGGAAATGGTCGGACCGACGGTGTTCCTGGCCAGCCGCGCGTCGAGCTTCGTCACCGGCCTCGACCTGATTGTCGATGGCGGCTACGTCTGCTGGTAGGATGGAAGATCTGGCGACCGGGCTCCACTTCGCCTGTAGTCTGAAAT
>NZ_JBFULQ010000179.1:0-11366 GCF_054049815.1 Mesorhizobium sp. P5_C1
CATTACGACCATTGCGGGAACCATCATCTGTTCCCGAACGCGACCTTTCACCTGCAGGATGCGGAGATGGAGTTCGCGACCGGCCGCTGCATGTGCCACCATGCGATGCGCCATCCCTTCGAGGCGGAAGACGTGTCAACCATGGTACGACGCGTCTTTGCCGGAAAGGTCTGCTTCCACGACCCCGAGTCGCAGATCGCGCCCGGCATAACGCTCCACAAGGTTGGCGGCCACTCGCGCGGATTGCAGGTCGTGCGGGTGGAGACCGACAACGGCGCGGTCGTGATCGCGTCGGACGCAGCCCATTTCTACGCCAACATGGAACGCGAAAAACCTTTTCCCGTCTTTGACCGGCTGAGCGATGTGATCTTCGGGGTCGAGCGTATGAAACAACTCGCCAGTTCCCCCGCTCACATCGTCCCCGGGCACGACCCTCTGGTGCTCAAGCGCTTCGCGCGTACCCGCCAGGACGTCGAAGGCATTGTTACGCTGAGCCGCCCGCAGCACTGAACATGTTGGTGCCGCAGGGGTCTCGGGGGGCACGTCCGGCAGCTTTCGCAACTTGTCCTCACGTTGAAACAATCGACGTCCGCTTCTTGAGGATAGTGCGGATTGCCTGAACGGCCGACATGAGGCGCAAAGCTGCCGTCCTCTTGCGGCTGGCGCAGGTCAACTATGGGGCAAGTCGGAACATACCACATGTCCAGTCCAGTGATCCGCAACGACTCGAAGATCAACTTCGCGGCAGGCCTCGACGAAGAGGCCCAAAGCCGTTTCGTTCAACCCTCAAATTTGTCCGCTAAGTAGCACAGTAGGTAACACAAATGAGTAGAATGAACCGAAATTGACGGCTAGAAGTTTGAAATTATACAGCAAAATCAATTAGTTACCGAGAAATTTGTGGTACCGTTGGCTGGGATCGAACCAGCGACCTCCGGATCCACAATCCGGCGCTCTAACCATCTGAGCTACAACGGCACGTTCACCGAGCCGGACCAGGCGGAAAGCGCGCTTTCCGTGATCCGCTCCGTCGTTCGGCGATGCGTCCTTACGGGCTAATGGATTTTAATTCAAGACTTTTGCTAKGCAAAGGTCGCTTGCCCACAAACAGCATCGACTTTTCGCCGGACAAAGAAAAAGGCCGGCGGGTCTCGAAGGCGGTCTTGATCGGCTTGGTGACGTCCTCGGCCGCCTTGGAGGCGACGGTCTGGAAGTCCTTGGCCTGCTCGACGGTCATTTCGACGCGCTTGCGCAGGAAGGCGGTCTGCAGCTCGACGACTTCCGACAGCGACTTGGCGCCGATCAGGGCTTCGAGATGCGAGAAACCAGCCTCGGCATTGGCGCGGAGAGCGGAAATGGTCTTGAGCGACAGGTCGCTGGAAACGGTCTTGGCGGTCTCGTAGGTCGACTCCAGAGCCTTCTGGGTCTCCTCGGCGCCGGTCTTCAGCTTGGCGTAGGCTTCCTTCGACTGCTCAACGCCCTTTTCGGCGAAAGCGCGCATCTGGTCGGTAGCCTTGGAAGCGTCGAAGCTCGGGAATTCAACGTTTTCGATCGTGTCGGCAGTTTTGGTCCTGGACATTTTCCATCCTTTTCAGCGTCAGCGGCTTTGACAGAAAGCCGTCTCGTTCATGTATGATGGCAATATAAAGGCAAATTTTGTGCATTGCAATATCTTTGTTGCAGTGCACCATAATTTTCTTCGGGCCGTTAACCAAGAGGCCAGATTCCAGCCTTTGCACGTTCTGGCTTGTGGACCTTCGCGCCGCCGGCTTTTATTAACAAAGCGTTAACCGCAATTTGCCGCTCCGTGAGGGTTCGCCAAGCGCATGCCGTCCGAATATTCCTTCCTCGACGTCGCCGTGCTCGAAGCAGTCCGCCAGCGCTTTGCCGCCGGCGACGCGATCGCGATTCTTTCGACGGATCTGGAGCAGGTGATCTGGGCCAATGGGCCAGGAGCCGCGGTGTTCGGCTACCCCGACATCGAGGCGATCATCGGCGCCTCCGCGCAACTGCCGTTGATCGCCAGACGCCAGATCATGGCGACCAGCGGATTTCCCGAGATCAGCGGCGACCGCGCCATCACGGTGCGGCTGGCAACGGGCATGACGAGCCGTGCCGTCGGCTTCCTGGCCAGTGCCGTGACCATGCCGGACGCCGAAAAGGCGATCATGCTGACCGTGCCGGCGGCGCAGACGAGCTCGCGCAGCGCCGGCGAAATCGCCGCTCGCGCCATCGGCGGCTTTACCGAAGACGGCCATTTCATTGCCTTTGTCGATGCCAGCGGAAACGTCGAGGCCGCCTCGGAAGGATTTTCGGCACTGGGCATCTTGCCGGAGACGCTGGCGGCGCTGGTTGCCGACGTCGCGGATGAGGGCGACCGCATCGTCAAGCGCCTCGTTCCCGGCGGCGCAACCTCCTATCCGGCAGGCCTGGCAAGATTGACCGAGGAACGGCATCTGCTGGTGGTGATCGACGAGGACCAACTCGACGACACGTCCGCTGCCGACGACAGTGTCGCGGACACGCAAGCGCCAGCCCAGGTTGAAACCGCGGCTGCGGTAAGCGCGATTGCCCAGTCGGAACCGGACCAGGACAACAGACCGGCAATCGACATCGAACACCCGGCCGTGGACGAACCGAGCGTTCCGGAAGCCGCCGAGATCATTCCGCCAGCGCCTGAGAATGCCGATCCAGCGGGGCAGCCTGCGGAGGCGGCGGATAACGACCCGGGAACTGCCGCCGCTACGGCAGCGCAGCACGATCACTGGTACTTCAATGCCGGTGAGGAAGACAGGCAACGGGCCGGCCGGGCCGCTGCAGCCGAGCCGGTTGAGCCCCCTGCCGCCGTCGCGGAGGGTGCGGCGGAAATCCCGACGCGGCACGACACCAAGGCCACCGCCCCTGTCGAACGCCCGGTCGTGCGGTCGATCGACCGCACGGCGGCGCCACTGCGCTTCGTCTGGCGCACCGATGCCGATGGCAAGTTCAGCACGCTGTCTCCGGAATTCGCCGACATTGTCGGCAAGCCGGCCGCCGATGTGATCGGGCGGCGCTTCAGGGATGTGGCGGCCACTTTCGGCCTCGATCCCTCCGGCGAGATCGCCGGCTTGCTGGAGCGGCGCGATACCTGGTCCGGCCGCTCCGTGCTGTGGCCGGTCGCCGGATCCGATCTGAAGATCCCGGTCGACCTGGCGGCGCTGCCTGTCTATGGCCGCAGCCGTGCTTTCGAAGGCTTCCGTGGCTTCGGCGTTGCCCGGGCCAGTGACGCGGTCGTCGATCCGGAAGCCATCGGCATGGCGCTGGTGCCCAACGGCAAGGCCCCGGAGACGCCGGAGCCGCAAGCCGTGGAACCCGTGCCTGAACAGCCCAAGGCTGAAGCGCCGAAAGCCCAGGAGCCGAAGGTCGAGGAGCCGAAGGCATCGGACCCGTTCCAGGGCGAGGTGCCGGCGCTGACCATCGTGCCGAAACCGGAGCGACGCTTTGCCGACAAGGTGATCCGGCTGGCCGAGCATCGCCAGCCAGCCAACGATAAGGGCCTGTCGACGCTGGAGCGAAGCGCGTTCCGCGAGATCGGCGAACGGCTGAAGAAGGACAGTTCCCCGGTCGAGTCGCCGGAGGCCGAGAAGTCCAGCCTCGACAATCCCAGGGAACGGGCGGCCAAGACACCTGTCGAAGCTGCGGCAGTCGGCGAGATTCCATCAACAGCGGATGTGGCCTCGCACGAAGAGCCGACGCTTGCCGGCGAAATCCCGGCGGCGGAGCCAGAGACGATGCCGGCCGAAACGGCCGAGACGGATGTCGATGCCGAGGACGAAGCGGATCTGGCGCGGCTTGACGGCGGTCACCCGGACGAAGCGGGTCACGAGGCACCCTCCGATACCCTGCCGGGTTCGTTGCTCGGCTATGCCGACCGTGATGATGAACGCGGTCCTGTCGCGGACAACAGCGACGGGGCCCCGGTTTCCGAACCGGTGGCGGCGCAACCAGAGATCACCGAGCCCGTCGCCACCGGCAAAGGGCCGGTTGTAGCCGATGCGACACATGACGCTGTTGATGACGACAGCATGACATCGGCGGATTTTCGCGATGCCGAGGATAATGAGGATTGGGTACAGCCCGACGAAGAAGCCGCTGCCTCTGACGAGCATTTGTCCGCATCCGTCGCGGGAACTGCCGGCGCAAGCGGCGCCGCAGCACGCATCGCGCGCCCACGCCTTAATGTGCCGCCGCTCAAGGTCGAAGGTTTCGTGCCGTCGGCCTTTTCCGCCGGAGATGAGCACAAGGCTCCTGATACCTCGCTTCTCAGCAAACTGCCGGTGCCGCTGCTCATCCATTCCGGCGACCAGTTGCACTATGCGAACGAGGAATTCCTCAACCTGACCGGCTATGAGGCGCTCGACGACCTGGCGGATGCCGGCGGCCTCGGCGCGCTGTTTGCCGACCCCTACGCCCACGATGGGACCTCCGACGGCACCGATCGCGCCTTGCGACTAAAGACGCGCGATCGGCAGGAATTCCCGATCGAGGCTATCCTGCGCTCCGTCCCCTGGCGTGACGGCAAGGCATTGATGCTGGTCGTGCGCCGCACCGGCGAAGATGACGCGCCGGCGGCCCTGCATGTGGTTGGCGACGAGCAGACGCAGCCCGACATTCCCGAGCTCAAGGCACGCATCGCCGAGATGCGCACCATCATCGACACCGCCACCGACGGGGTCGTGCTGATCGGCCGTGACGGCACCATCCGCTCGATCAGCCGGCCGGCCGAAGCGCTGTTCGGTTTCGACAGCGACGAAGTGACCGGCAAACCGTTCGCCTCGCTGTTTGCGATAGAAAGCCAGCGTGCGGCGCGCGATTATCTCAACGGACTGTCCGAGCCCGGCGTGGCGAGCGTCATGAATGACGGCCGCGAGGTGATCGGGCGCGAGGCGCAGGGCCGCTTCATCCCACTGTTCATGACCATCGGCCGGCTGCCCAACGACAGCGGCTTCTGTGCCGTCGTGCGTGACATCACGCAGTGGAAGCGGGCCGAAGAGGACCTGACCCAGGCACGCGCGGTGGCCGAGCGTGCGTCCTCGCAAAAGACCGATTTCCTCGCCCGCATCAGCCACGAGATCCGCACGCCGCTCAACGCCATCATCGGCTTTTCCGAACTGATGGTCGACGAGAAGTTCGGACCGGTCGCCAATGACCGCTACCGCGACTATCTGCGCGACATCAATCGCTCCGGCAACCATGTGCTCGACCTCGTCAACGACCTGCTCGATATCTCGAAGATCGAGGCCGGCCAGCAGGAGATGGCATACGAGGCAGTGTCGCTCAACGACACGCTGGCCGAGACGGTGGCGATGATGCAGCCGCAGGCCAACCGCGAGCGCGTCATTATCCGCTCCAGCTTCGCGTCGCGGCTGCCGGAAGTGGTCGCCGACCTGCGCAGCGTGCGCCAGATCGCGCTCAACATCCTGTCGAATGCCATTCGCTACACCCAAGCCGGCGGCCAGGTGATCGTCTCGACCGCCTATGAGACGTCAGGCGACGTCGTCATGCGGGTGCGCGACACCGGCATCGGCATGAGCCACGCCGAGATCGAGCAGGCACTGAAGCCGTTCAAGCAGATCAACGCGTTGAAGCGCGGACGTGGCGACGGCACGGGGCTTGGACTCCCGCTGACCAAGGCGATGGTGGAAGCCAACCGCGCCCGGTTCACCATCAACTCGACACCGGGTGAAGGCACCCTGGTCGAGGTCGCGTTTCCGTCGACCCGCGTGCTCGCCGAATAAGCAATTCCGGAAAACAGACCGACCTCCAGGGCAGCGCGTCCGATCAGATTCAGGCGATGCGCTTTCGGTCTTTATCCTTGTGCATGTCGTTCTCCCAAACCGGGACCACTTTTGGGCGGCATGCAGCAGCAAAAGAAAAGGCGCCCAAGAGGACGCCTTAAGAGATGGGATTGCTGTCACAACGGGGCTTGAGCGAATTCAGATCCTCCGGGGACAGAGGAACGGGATTTCTCCCTCAAGTTACGTGCGACTATCGACGCCGGGCCTTAACAACTCCTTACCGGCGCCGCCGAAAGTTTACGAATGTGTACCACTCATGAAATCTAGGTAAATTCTCGCGACATATTTGGTTAACCATGCCTGCCCGGTTACTCGGCCAGCTGCGGTAGGTTCCTGAACAGCTCCAGCGCCTCGGGGTTGGCGAGCGCCTCCTTGTTCTTGATGGCGCGGCCATGCACCACGTCGCGCACGGCGAGCTCAGTGATCTTGCCTGACTTGGTGCGCGGGATGTCGGTGACGGCGACGATCTTGGCTGGCACGTGACGCGGGCTCGCCCCGCTGCGGATCTTGGAGCGGATGCGTTTTTCCAGATCGTCATCCAGTTCGACGCCGGCCGCGAGTCGCACGAACAGCACGACGCGCACGTCGTTGTCGAAATCCTGGCCGATGCACAGAGCTTCCAGAATCTCCGGCATCTGTTCGACCTGGTTGTAGATCTCCGCCGTGCCGATACGCACGCCGCCCGGATTGAGCGTGGCGTCGGAACGGCCATGGATGATCATGCCGCCATGCACGGTCCATTCGGCGAAATCGCCATGGCACCAGACATTGTCGAAACGCTCGAAATAGGCGGCCTGGTATTTCTTGCCCTCGGGATCGTTCCAGAAGCCGATCGGCATCGATGGAAACGCCCTGGTGCAGACCAGCTCGCCCTTCTCCTGSCKGAYCGGYYTGCCGTCRTCGTCCCAGACATCGACGGCAAGGCCRAGGCCMGGYCCCTGGATCTCGCCGGTCCACACCGGYTSKRTCGGCACGCCGAGCACGAAGCAGGARACGATRTCGGTGCCGCCGGAGACCGAAGCCAGATGGACATCSYTSYTGATGCCGTCATAGACGAARCGRAAATCCTCSGGCGAYAGYGGCGACCCGGTGGARGARATCGCCCGCACGCTSGACAGATCATGCGTGCGGATCGGCTTGAGRCCGGCCTTGCGYACGGAATCGATGAAYTTGGCMGARGTGCCGAARAAGGTCATCTTCTCGGCATCGGCGAAGTCGAACAGCACATTGCCGTYGGGGTAGAAGGGCGAGCCGTCATAAAGCAGCAGCGTCGCGCCCGAGGCGAGCCCCGAAACCAGCCAGTTCCACATCATCCAGCCGCAGGTGGTGAAGTAGAAGAAGCGGTCGCCGTCGGTGAGACCGGCATGCAGCCGATGTTCCTTGACATGCTGGATCAGCGTCCCGCCGGCCGAATGGACGATGCATTTGGGAATGCCGGTCGTTCCCGACGAGAACAGGATGTAGAGCGGATGCGCGAACGGCAGCCGCTCGAAGGTGACGGGCTTGACGGCGAAGGGCGAAAGCGCCTCTTCCAGCGCCACGGCCTTGTCGATGACATCAGCGACATCGCTCGAGGTGCCGAGATAGTCGACGACCAGAACCTTGCGCACCGTGCCAAGCTTGGCCGCAACCGCGGCGATCTTGTCGGCGACCTCGATCGCCTTGCCATTGTACCAGTAGCCATCGGGCGCGATGAAGACCACCGGCTCGATCTGGCCAAAGCGGTCGAGCACGCCCTGCTCGCCGAAATCGGGAGAGCAGGACGACCAGACGGCGCCGATCGAGGCGGCAGCCAGCATGGCGGCGACGGTCTCCGGCATGTTGGGCATCATCGCTGCGATGCGATCGCCCTTCTTCACCTTGAGCGACAGGAAAAGCTGCTGCAGCCGTGACGTCAGCGCCTGCAACTCGTTCCACGACAGTCGGCGCTCGACCTTGTCTTCGCCGCGAAACACGATTGCCTCACCAGCGCCGGTCTTCTTCAGTAGATTCTCGGCGAAATTCAGCGTCGCGTCGGGGAAGAACGAGGCACCAGGCATCCTGTCACCGTCGACGAGCACGCGCTCGCCCCCATTGGTCCCCTTGTCGCCGACGATACCGCCGAAGTCCCAGACCAGGTTCCAGAACTCTTCGCGGTCCTCGACCGACCAGCGGTGGAGCTCCGAATACGAAGAAAACGCTACGCCGGCTTTCACTGCCGCAGCCTTCGTGAAAGCGGTCAGGGGTGCTGCATCAATCTGGTCTTGCGTCGGGGTCCAGAGCGGTACTTCGGCAGCCATGATCGTTCCTCCACGGTCGCCACCGCTTATGCATATCGCAGCGCAGCAGAGCAAGATTTTGTTCGGTCAGTGAGACCAGATGTGCGCAAATGCCATCGCCGGGCCATAAAGACTTGAAATGCCTCAGCCCTAAGTCGTAGTGACGACTGGGGTTACGCCCGTCAGGCGATTTTTGTCGGAATGGAAACATACGGGGCGATATGCCATCAACTTTGATCCGGCGCGGAATATGGGCGATCGGCGCCGCCGTGCTCGTCATCGCGCTGGTCGTTGCCGCCCTGCCGCTGATCGCCTCCACCCGAATCGTGCGTGACCGCATTGCCTGGGAAATGAGTGCGTGGAGCGGCTTCCGGGTCGCCATCGACGGCTCGCCGCGCATCGAGGTCTGGCCGAAATTCCGCGCGATCCTGACCGATGTGACGCTTTCGCAATGGACCGACACCGAGGCGCCGCCGGTGGTCGAGGCCGAGCGGGTCGAGGTTGACCTTTCCGCCATGGCGGCCTTGCGCGGCGACGTGGAGTTTTCGACGGCGCGGCTGGTGCGGCCGACGATCCGGGTTGAGCGAACGCCGGCCGGCTTTTTCCTGCCCGCCGTCCCGACCGGCGGGCGCATCACGCGTTCCATCGACACGGCGCGCGGCGTGGTCAATGCCGACCCTGCCAAGCCCGACCTCGACAAGCTGCCGGCCGACACGTTCGGCACGGTGGAGTTCCGCGACGGCCGCATGGTGGCGTCCATCGGCGGCAAGGATGTCGAGATCCTGAGCAGCCTGTCCGGCCAGGCGAATTGGGCGGCGATGAACAGCAATGCGACGCTGTCGGCAACTGGGATCTGGCGCGGCGAAAGCGTCGCGCTGGACGTCGCCTCGCCGAAGCCGCTTGTGCTGTTTGCCGGCGGTACGGCACCGCTGACGCTATCCTTCAAGGCGGCGCCCGCGACCTTCTCGTTCGACGGCACGGCAAGCATGTCCGAAAACGCTTACTTCGACGGCCAGGCGAAATTCTCGGCACCTTCGCTGCGGCGTGTCCTGGAGTGGTCGCAGGCCGGCATTGCGCCGAGTGCTGCGATCGGTTCGGTCAGCATTTCGAGCAAGATCACGGCGACGGCGGGGCGCGTCAAATTCGACAACACCGCGATCGCGCTGGACAACAATCCAGGAATGGGCGCGCTGGATCTCTCGCTGGGCGAGGCGCAACCGGTGATTTCCGGGACGCTCGCCTTCGACACGCTCGATCTCAGATCGTTTCTGTCGGCCTTTACGCCGCTGGCGCCGACCGGAGGGGCGGAACCCGGCGACATCGACACAAGTTTCGCCGACAAGGTCAACCTCGATCTCAGGCTGTCGGCAGCGCACGCTACGGCGGGGCCTATCCAACTCGCCGACGTCGCCGCCACCGCCCAGGTCAAGGATGGTCTTTCCGTCTTCGATATCTCCGATGCCTCGGCCTTTGGCGGCAACATCCAGAGCAGCCTTCGCTTCGACCGCAAACCGGAAGGCTCGCAGGTCGAGATTAAGCTGCTGGCGTCCGACATCGATGGCGGCGCCTTCGGCACGGCGGCTGGGATGACCCGGCTGGTGCCGGTCGCCACCGGAACGGTCTCGGTGATCCTCAAGGGACCAGGCAGAACCTGGGACTCCATCTTCGACAATGCCGACGGTTCGGTCTCCGCGACGTTCGGACCGGGTGTGTTGAGCAAGCTCAACCTGCCCGCCTTCCTCAAGCATACCGAACAAKGCGGCTTCTTCGCGCTCGACGACGTCTCCGACGGAACATTGCCGATCGACGGTGCCGAGATCAAGGCCAGCATCACGAAGGGCGTGGCGCGGATCGACAAGGCCGAAGCCAATTCGGCGAAGTACAAGCTCTGGCTGTCCGGGATCGCGTCCTACACCGGACGAGGACTGGCCTTGTCCGGCGGTATCATTCAGCCGGACCAGGCGGCAACGCAGGCCAACGGCCAGCAAGGCCCCATCCAGTCATCCTTCTTCGTCGGAGGAACGTGGAGCACGCCGTTCATTTCCCCGATCAGCCGCGGCGTTTCTGGGGAATAGGCCTTACCGCCGGTTTGTCGTGAAGCAATTCCCTATGAAAAACGCTGCGCGCTTTTCCCGGAATTGCCTCAGCCGCGTTGTGCGGCCCGCTCGTCGAGTTGGCGCTGCACCTCACGCCGCTTGTTGGCGACCGAGGCGATGATGACGCCGACCGCGACAACGGCGATCAGGATCGTGCAAGCGGCGTTGATCTCCGGCGTCACGCCGAGACGCACCTGGCTGTAGATCTTCATTGGCAGCGTTGTTGCTCCAGGCCCGGAGGTGAAGCTGGCGATGACCAGATCGTCGAGCGAAAGCGTAAAGGCCAGCATCCAGCCGGACACGATCGCCGGCATGATGACCGGCAGCGTGATCTGGAAGAAGGTCTTCACCGGCGTTGCGCCAAGATCCATCGCAGCTTCTTCCAGCGAGCGGTCGAAGCTGACCAGGCGCGACTGCACGACGACGGCGACGAAGCACATGGTGAGCGTGATGTGGGCGAGCGTGACGGTCAGGAAACCGCGGTCGAGACCGACGGCGACAAACAGCAGCAACAGCGACAGGCCGGTGATGACTTCCGGCATGACCAGCGGCGCAAAGACCATGCCTGAAAACAGCAACCTGCCCCTGAACCGCGTGTAGCGGGTCAAGGTGAGCGCCGCCAGCGTGCCGAGCACGGTCGCCACCGTGGCCGAAATGACGCCGACGCGCGCCGTAACCCAGGTGGCGTCCATCAGGCCCTGGTTGTGGAACAGCGAAACGTACCATTTGGTCGAGAAACCGCCCCAGACGGTAACCAGTTTCGACTCGTTGAAGGAGAAGACGATGAGCAGGACGATCGGCAGGTACAGGAAGGCAAAGCCCAGCACGATCGAGGTGACGTTGAATCGGCTCCAGGTGGTGTTCATTTGTCCTGCTCCTGGGCGCGCGCCTGGGCCTGCTGGAAGAACATGATCGGCACGGTCAAGAGCAGCAGAAGGATGACGGCCACGGCCGACGAGACCGGCCAGTCACGATTGGCGAAGAACTCGTTCCACAGCGTCTTGCCGATCATCAGCGTCTGCGATCCACCGAGCAAATCGGGAATGACGAACTCGCCGACGGCGGGGATGAACACCAGCAGACAGCCGGCGATGACACCGGGCAGCGACAGCGGGAAGGTGATCTTCCAGAACGCGCTGGTCGGCGGGCAACCAAGATCCTTTGCAGCCTCGATC